>JAIVHE010000161.1:3015-4877 GCA_020201255.1 Desulfobacteraceae bacterium | reverse complement strand
GTCCAGAAATTTATCAGAAAACTCAACAAGAAAAACAGTGCCCAATACCAATACCGGCTTCCGTCAGAAGCGGAATGGGAATATGCCTGCCGGGCCGGCACCACCACCGCATACTTCTGGGGAAATGAGATAGACTGTTCCAGGGCCATGTATGCCAACTCACCAAAACTGTGCCGTTGCTGTGACCATTACCGGTCTGCAGGGCTGCCTGTAGACGGCCCTGCCCCGGTGGGTTCCTTTGCCCCCAATCCCTGGGGATTTTATGACATGCACGGCAATGTCTGGGAATGGTGTGCTGACGTATATACTGATGACATCCGCACCCCCGGGGTCAACACCTATGATCTTTTTTCCTCCAGGCCCAGGGTGCGCCGGGGCGGCAGCTGGTACAAGTATGGCCAGTTCCTCAGAAGTGCCAACCGCACCTATGCCCATCCCGGGGCCAGGTTCCAGACCACGGGATTCAGACTGGTGCTTGAGAAAAAATAATGCGTGCAAAACTTTTAGATCTCCTCAAAATTTATGAAGAAGAGATCAGCCTGTTTTTGTGGACAGCTGCCCTTTTGTTCATCATCCGCAGCTCCGGTATCATCCTCAACAACTATGCGGAAACCGCATTTTTAAAGCGGTTCGGGGTGGAATTTCTGCCCATGGTCAATATGCTCAATGCAGTGGCCACCTTTTTTGTCACAGGGCTTCTGGCTGCTTTTTTAAGCAAAACCTCGGGTGCCAGGCTCTTGTTTTATATCTTTATTTTCTCCGGCCTCGCTGTCACAGCCATCCGTTTGCTTATTCCCATGGGTTTCAGCCTGCTCTATCCCTTGCTGTTCATGCTCAAAAGTCAGCTTGAACTGCTCCAGGCCCTGTTGTTCTGGAATATGTGCAATGATCTTTTCAACACCCGCCAGTCCAAACGGCTGTTCCCGCTGCTCACTGCAGGGGGGGTCGTCGGGCTCATTCTGGGCAGTTTCGGCACCCCTTATTTTGCCAGGCTGTTCAGCATGGACAACCTGCTGTATCTGTATCTGGTCACCACCATTATCGGTGCATTGCTGATCCAGGCCATGGGGCGCAGTTACGCCACCTTGATATTTACGGAAAAGACCGGCGCATCAGGCAAAAAAAAACCTGCCATGATCGAAGAAATAAAACGGGTCTACCCCCTGGTAAAAGATTCCATTCTGGTAAAAATTGTGCTGGTGCTGACCTTCATGCCCAATGTGGTCATCCCCATCATGAACTACCAGTTCAATTATGCCGTAAACGAACAGTTTGCCTCTGAAAGTGCCATGATCCAGTTTTTCGGCAATTTCAGAGGGATGCTGTACATTGTCAGCCTGATTATTCTAATGTTTGTGGGAAGAATTTACGGCCGGTGGGGACTGCCCGTGGCCCTGATGTTCCATCCCTTTAACTATATGCTGGCATTTATGGCGTTTCTTTTGCGGTTTGACGTCATATCCGCCATCTATGCCAGGATGTCCACAAGTATTTTGCGCACCACCATCAACGGACCTGCCAACAGCATTATCATCGGCCTTTTCCCGGAATCCTACCGGGACCTGATCCGTCCCTTTTTACGGGGGACTGTGGTTAGACTCGCCCTGTTCACAGGTTCCACCCTGATTTTGATTTCTACGCCACTGTTTCATCCCCGGTACCTGACCCTGGTTGCCCTGCCTTTTCTGATCGCATGGGTGGCGGCCCCGTTTGTGCTCAAGGCCAATTATTCCAAGATTTTACTGGATATGATTTCCAGAAACCTGCTGGATATCAAAAGCCTTGACCAAAAAGAACTGGGCCAGATATTTAAACAGGAAAAGACCCTGGCAGAGCTGGAATCTTCCTTTCTGGCTGCCCGG
>JAIVHE010000161.1:0-2983 GCA_020201255.1 Desulfobacteraceae bacterium | reverse complement strand
CCATCCGGTGGTGAGGGGATTTGCCGGTGCCTGTCAGTATGCCGGCCACCCGGACTCTCTCAACGAACAAATCAATGACTGGCTGGCACAAAAAGATTTGGCATACCGCCAGTCCGGCATTATCTGCGCCGGATTGAGCGGTGAGCGCAAATATATTCCCAGACTGCAGGCCATGCTCAAACAACCTGATATTGATCGGGTCATACCGGATATCATCAGGGCACTGTCCCGTCTGGAGACACAAGCAGGGCATTCAGTGGCTGTTTCCTTTCTGAACCATGAACAAAAGGATGTGCGCCTGGCTGCTCTGGATGCCCTTTCCATTACTGATGACGTCTCTTTGAAACAGGCGATTCTTCTGCTGGGGGATCCTTCAGACGTCATCCACAACTTTGCCATGGAAAAAATAAAAACAGCTGCATTTCAGAACAATTCCCTGTTGGTAGAATCTTTGGGCCTGCCTTCCACCCGGATCAGGCGGGGGCTTTTCACACTGCTGGAAACACTGGACATCAAAGAGTTTGATGTGCTGATATTTGCCCAAAAAAATCTTACCCGAACCTATGAGTACCTGGCCATGGCCGAATCTCTGGAAAACCTTCCCCAGGGGGAGATGCGCGATCTTGCCATCACACATCTTGTGGAAAAAAAAGAAATAAGATTGGAAAACATTCTCCGGGTTCTGGCCCTGCATGACAAAGCCGGACGGGTAAAATCCGCCTGGCAGGGAATTTTCTCGTCCGATACCAGACAGCGGGCCAATGCCATTGAACTGCTCGGTGATGTTCTGGACAAAAAAACCTTCAAGACCATGCTCCCGCTTCTGGAAAGTCCCACCCCGTCAATGGCGCTGGCTGAGGGAAAAAAACAGATCAGAATCCGTATATTTGATCCGGACGCAAAACTGGTAGTGTCGGATCTTCTTTCTTCGGCAGACTGGGTGGACGTAATAATAGGTCTGGGACTTTGTCGGGAAACCCCGGACATACTACCCAATCACGATCTGCTCTACCAATTAAAACAATCTGATAACCAGCATATTGTAAAGGAAGTTGACATGATCTGGAACAAAACCAAAAAATCTTCGAAAACCAGCGAAGTGGATACTTCCCAAAAACTATCTCTGGGCGAAAAAATACTTCTTTTAAAGGAAATCGACATATTTTCAGGCCTGAGCGCATCTGAACTGGCCGCCATTGCCGGTGTCTCCGAAGAAATGGCATATGAAGCGGACCAGGATGTCATTAAACAGAACAGTGTCGGTGAAACCGTTTATCTGATCATTGACGGCAAGGTGTCCGTGATCATGGAAAAAGAAAACGCAAAAGAAGAACACATTGACCAGATGACATCAGGCAGCGCCTTTGGAGAAATGGCTTTGATCGATGATTCCCCCAGGTCTGCCACCATTCGGACCATGACCCCCTGCCGGTTTCTCATTCTCCACAAACAGGAATTCAAGGAAACCGCCATGGAATTTCCACGAATCGCCCTGCAGATGTGTTCTGTGCTCAGCCAGCGGATCAGGCATCTGCACTCTCTGGTCCAGGAAAAAGAGTGTTGAAAAACCCTTTTATAGACATCCTAAAGCAAGATACCCGCAACCCAAGTGCCCTTTCTCTTTTTCTTGTTTTTGTTGACAGAATCTGAGAAGTAAAGCACTAACATCCCTCCGGAAAAACAATTTCCGGTCGGTCAGATTTTTTTCTTGTTTTTCAGGTGTCCGCTTTTTCTAAAAGTGATGCAATGGTGCGGGCAAGATCATCGCGGCCCTGTTCTTTGAGCAGGGGAATCAAAGGCCGGTAAAACGGGGGGCGGACCCGGATGGTGATGTCAAACCGGGATATATCCGCCGGGGTGATCTCATCTGCTGCAAAGGCACGGGTTTTGTGCAGCAGTCCCAGGGCCGTAAGCTCGGTCATGGTCCGCACACATTTTTCACATTTGCCGCAGTTGAGCTGATCCGGAACATTGGCCAGGCACACCCGGAAATTCTGGAACGCGGTATCCCATTTCGATACAATCTTGATTTTTTCCAGACGGGATAATTCATAATCTCTGTGACGGATTCTCATGCCATAGCTCGAATATTCCGGATCCAGCAGGGGATGGGAGCCGCAGGGATGCAGATGGGGAATATCATAGGATGAGGCGATAAACATCAGATCAATCCGGCTTCTGAACCCATGGGCCATGGCAGCCAGCACCGCACCAAAAAAACTGTCCAGCCACAGTTCCCGGTCATCGCACAGATGACGGATATTGGTGTACACCGGCACAAGACTGGTGCCGGCATCTTGTGTGATGCGAAAAACAGCTTTCATGGCCCGGTCAAACACATGAAATTTTGCCCCCCGTTCCACCACTCCTCCGATATCAAACCCATGGAGAAAAAAACTGTCCCGGACACAGGCCGGATGGGTGTCAGGATAATGCAGCCGGTTCCGGCGCAGGGCAGCCAGAGAATCCATGCCCCCGGACATAACCATGCCGGCACGGGGCGGTTTCACCGGGACATGGTGATCTCTGACGACGGCTTCAACGGGAATGGGAACATACCGCCCCCGAGTCCAGTGGGACAGAATATGCATGGCCACATCCACGCCCTCTTTGAGAAACGGGCACACAGCACCCTCCACAAAAATGCGTTTTTCCCCCAGGTGAAGGGCCGGCAGAAGAGATCCCACCAGAAATGCCTCCGGGTTGGCATCAAACCCCTGGTCGTATGCCACAGAGGTCTTGATAAAAATTTTTTTACACGGTTGATCACAGTCTTCAAACCAGACCTGTGCAGATGCCACGGAAAAATCGGACTCTTTGGTCAAATGTATGTCGGTGATTTTCATATCTGTCCAGCTTTTGGTATGCCATGCCTTGTATGGTTTCTCACGTTTTTGAAAAACAACTGGTACCTGACCCAGGCTTATCAATCAGGAGTTACGCCAGATTACATAAGGGTTGGCGGTCCACTGGCGAAAGTTGG
>JAIVHE010000007.1 GCA_020201255.1 Desulfobacteraceae bacterium | reverse complement strand
CAAACGGAATATAAGTGCCAAACCCTTTGAGTGCGGCATGCTTGGTAATTGCGGCAGTCAACGTTGTCTTACCATGGTCGATATGACCAATGGTGCCGATGTTTACGTGCGGTTTTTTCCGCAAAAATTTCTCTTTAGCCATCTTTTTAATCCCTCCTGCCATTGGTCTTGGAGCCCATGACCAGAATCGAACTGGTGAACCTCTTCCTTACCAAGGAAGCGCTCTACCGACTGAGCTACATGGGCATCAAACGGCAATTCAAATTAACCCTTCATGCATTAGTACGCGGGGATCCTCATGGCTGGAGCGGGAGACGAGGCTCGAACTCGCGACATTCAGCTTGGAAGGCTGAAGCTCTACCAACTGAGCTACTCCCGCAAAACGATAACCTACATAGTCGATTTTTGTAATACTTTTTGTGCATCAACTATGATGTAGTAACGACCGCTATCAAGATCTCCTACAAATCATTTTGGTGGTGGGGGGAGGATTTGAACCTCCGAAGGCTGAGCCGTCAGATTTACAGTCTGATCCCTTTGACCACTCGGGAACCCCACCCATTTTTTTTGGAGCCGATACCCCGAATCGAACGGAGGACATTCTCATTACAAGTGAGATGCTCTACCAACTGAGCTATATCGGCCTATCAATTTGCAGCAAGCCATGTCACGACAAAAAGACCGGGTGATAATAGCAGAGCAAATTGGGTTTATCAAGTCCTTTTTTTCACAATTATGGGTCAATGGAAAGAAAACAGCCCCATAATATCGAAAAATCCACTCGTTACCCCCTTCATACGCACATTGTTGCCTCTGTTTTCATCGGTTCAAAAATCTATCTACAAAGTTTCACCAGTCCGGCCCACCAAAATTTTTGCAATCCAAAATATATACACCATACAATTGCATATTACAACACCTAAATCACTATTGGTTTCCACCAGGCATTGAAATCCAGTTGAAACACCTTTCAAACAGCCTTTACTATTGACAACAGTCATTAAATTTATTACTTGTACTGCAAAAATCTAATGTTCTGCAAAAATCTAAAAATCAGACTAACGTCTTTTACCGGAGGAGGAGAATTGAAACACACCAAACTGTTCATTGCCATCTTAATAGTGATACTTTTCACCGGATGCCAGCAATCCTACCACAGTTCCGTCACCCCTTCCGAACGTATGGGGCCTGACAGAGATTCCCATGCGGCATCTGATCCCGGCCCGGCAGCGGATCTTTCCCTGAATACCTCTGGAGGGACTCGGAAATCCGATGGTGACGGTGACAGTGCACAGCCGTTGCCCAAAAAATCAGGCCCGGGCGCATCCGCTTTGCCGGCCCCGCCTGGAAATACAACCATGGCCGCCGACTCTCCGGAAATCGATCCTGCTGCATCACAAACCGACACTTCAGATACCAGTCTTCCCGAACAGATAAAGATAGATCAAGCACTTGAGCTGTGTAATCTGGCCCAGGAAATGTGGGAGGCCGGCAGACTCGAAGAAGCCCTTTCCCATCTGGATGATGCCTATTCTTTTATCCTGGAAATAGACCCGGAACAATCGCCTGATTTTGCCCAGCAAAAGGATGATGTCCGGTTTCTGATTTCCAAACGCACCCTTGAGATCTATGCATCCCGGCAGGTCGTTGTGCCAGGTTCTCATGATGAAATCCCCATCACCATGAATGACCATGTGGAAAAAGAGATCAAGCGACTTACCGGCCCGGAAAGAAACTTTTTCATCGGTTCTTTGGAACGTTCCAGCCGATACAGACCCTATATTGTAGCACAGCTCAAAGCTGCCGGACTGCCCGAAGAGCTTTCCTGGCTGCCATTGATCGAAAGTGGATACAAACTGCGGGCATTGTCATCAGCCAGGGCTTTGGGATTATGGCAGTTCATCCCTTCCACCGGTTACAAATTCGGCCTGACCCGGAACTATTATATTGATGAACGCATGGACTTTGAAAAATCGACCCTGGCCGCCATTGCATATCTCAAGGAGCTGCATAATCTTTTTGGTGACTGGACAACTGTCCTGGCAGCCTACAACTGCGGCGAAGGCCGGGTATTGAGAATTATACGCAGCCAGAAAATCAATTACCTTGATAATTTCTGGGACCTTTACCAGAACCTGCCCAGGGAAACAGCCCGTTATGTACCACGATTTCTGGCCACGCTTCACATCATCCAAAACCTGGATACCTATGCCATAAAAGCGCCCAACCCATTGGAGCCCATTCCCTACAAAACCGTTGAAATCAAAAAACAGATACGTCTGGCCGACATTGCAAAAGAAATCAATGTCAGCACAGACCTGCTCAAGACCCTGAACCCGGAGTTGCGCTACAGCCTGCTGCCCCCTGAAATCTATCAGCTGAGAATACCTGAATATAAAGCAGATGTATTTTTGGCCAGCCTGGATAAGATTCACACCACATATTCTGCCCCCCAGCTTTCTGTGTCCCACAAGATCCGCAGGGGTGAAACCCTGTCCAGCATAGCCAGCCGCTATAAAACATCGGTTACGGCCATCTGCCGTGCCAACAATATCAACAAAGCCCATCGGATCATCACCGGAAAAGTCATTAAAATTCCCAATTCCGGGTCCGGTGCCCAGGCGGCAAAATCCGTCCAGATTTCCCAAAGCAGCAAGCCGGTCAAATACAAAGTGAAAAAGGGAGACAGTCTGTGGCTCATTGCCAGAAAGTTTTCCACCACCACCAAACAGATCATGGCCGGCAACCGTCTGAACAGCACCACATTGCATGCAGGACAGGTACTGACCATTTCACCGTTTCAGAAGACAGCTTCCGGTTCCGCCGCAGTTTATAAGGTAAGATCCGGAGACAGCCCGTTTTTAATTGCAAAAAAACACAACATGAATCTGAACAGGCTTTTGGCTTTGAACCATCTGAACAAAACCAGCAAGATATTTCCAGGTCAGAAATTGATTGTTGAATAATAGCATGCCCCCGTAGCTCAGTGGATAGAGCATTGGATTCCTAATCCATGTGCGCAAGTTCGATTCTTGCCGGGGGCACCATTTTCACCGCCAACAGCAGCAGACCATGCCGGATATGGAAACAACAGGGTACCGCCTTACCTCCCCCGGAAAACCGCCGGAACTTCTCGCTCCTGCGGGAAATTTTGAAAAGCTGGAAATCGCCATACACTATGGTGCGGACGCGGTTTACCTGGCAGGCAAGGATTTCAGCCTCAGAAACTATTCAGGCAATTTCACGGACACGGAACTGGAACAGGCGGTTGCCCTGGCCCGGTCACACAATGTCAAAGTATATCTGGCCTGCAACATCTATTCACGAAACAATGAACAGGACCGAATCAAGGCCTTTCTGGAAAGAATCGGCAAAATCAATCCACATGCCGTTATTATCTCGGATCCGGGAATTCTTTTGCAGAGCAGAAACATCATCCCCCATATCGATATCCATCTAAGCACCCAGGCCAATACCACCAATTTCAACAGTGCGCTTTTCTGGCATTCAATGGGGGTCAAGCGTGTCAACCTGGCCCGGGAGCTGTCTCTGGAAGAGATTGCCGCCATTGCAGGTCAGGTGGATATTGAAACCGAAGTGTTTATCCATGGCGCCATGTGCATTTCCTATTCCGGCCGCTGCCTGCTGAGCACTTTTCTGACAAACCGAGACAGTAACCGCGGGCTGTGCAGCCATCCCTGCAGGTGGCAGTATGCGGTTGTGGAAGAACTGCGGCCCAATGCATTTTATCCGGTCACGGAAGATTCGCGCGGCACCTACATTTTTAATTCAAAAGATCTGTGCATGATAGCCCACATACCGGAATTGATCCGGTCCGGGGTAACCTCCCTGAAAATCGAAGGCCGCATGAAAGGCATACATTACCTGGCTGCTGTGGTAAAAACCTACAGAGAAGCCATTGATGCCTATATGGCTGATCCCCAAGACTATGCCGTGAATCCCAGGTGGCTTCAGGAACTTTCCCATGTGTTTCACAGAGATTACAGCACTGGCTTCTTTTTTGGCACACCAGAGGCCAGGGAACCCAATTACGACAATATCCACCAGGGCCAAATCCACAGCTTTATCGGCAAAATTTTGCATCCACTGGAAGATGGATGCCACATGGTGGGTATCAGAAACAAAATCAGCAGGACAGACCGGGTACAGATTCTGTCTCCAAAGGTTGCTGCTGCGGAATCAGCCATTCTGGCTCTATGGGATCCTGACGGGATTCCCCTTGACCATGCCCAGCCGAATACCAGGGCAATAGTGAAACTGGAACATACGTTTCACTGCCATGACATTGTGCGCAAAATCTGATTTTCTGGATTGATTCTTGATTTGACTTTCCGGCTTTTTTTCTGTAACGTACCATACTACAATTCTAAAATTCGATTTGATCCATTTTGAAGAATATTTTTCAGGAGAGATGTGATGTTTGAAGATGATGAGACCCTGCAAATGTACATTGAAGAGTCACTTGAACATCTGAGTGATATCGAAAGTGATCTGTTGACCATTGAGGAAGCCGGAAAAAACATCGATCTGGATCTGGTGAACAACGTTTTCAGAGCTGCCCATTCCATCAAGGGTGGTGCCGGCTTTATGGGACTGACCACCATCAAGGAGCTTGCCCACCACCTGGAAAATGTACTGGGCCTCATCCGTAACCAGGAACTTACTCCTGACTCCAATCGCATCAGCGTATTGTTAAAGGGATTTGATGAACTGGAAACCCTGTTGAACAATATCCAGACCAGCAATGAAGCCGACATCTCCCATCATATCCAGGCCCTTGAAAAAAGCACCCATTCCTCCGTGCCTGAAGATTCATCCGTGCCCGAAGAAAAACAGGAGATGGTTGATATTGTTCTGTCCGATGGTCGTAAATTTCAACAAATATCCATGCATGAAATCACCCGGTCAACGGCTGAGGGCAAAAATCTGTTTCTGGTGGAATACGATTTAATCAATGATATCCATCGCAAAGGCAAAAACCCCATTGATGTACTGCGCAGTCTGCAAAAAACCGGCACCATTATTGATGCAAGAACTGATTGTGACTGTGCAGGTACCCTGGATCAGAACTCTGCGCCTGTCAGGATACCGCTCCAGGTATTGTTTGCCTCGATTATTGAATATGATATGGCTGAAACCTTGTTTGACATATCAGACCGGTATATTCATGCTGTTACAGATGAAATGCTCGTTCTATCGGATGCAGCCCGGCCCGGGGCGCACCTGGCAGCCATGCCGGCCGGAGAAGCCGCCGTCCCCCGGGAACAGACTGCGGCGCCGGCACCGGGTGAAACCAATGCACCTGAATCGGTCTCTTTTGTCAAATCCCCTGCACCGGAAAATATCCCGGCTGCAGCCGCCTCCACTGCTGCCGAACAGCCATCTGCAACCAAGACCGGAAAAAGTGAAAATGAGATCCAGCTGGGCCAGAAACCCCAGTCGTCATTGCGGGTCAATGTGGGACTGCTGGACACCCTGATGAACCTGGCCGGTGAGCTGGTTCTCGGGCGCAACCAGTTGCTGCAGGGAGTTAATTCCGCCAATACCAAAGCCACTGAGCTGTCCAGTCAGCGCATCGATATGATCACCTCCGAACTCCAGGAAGCCATCATGCGCACACGCATGCAGCCCATCGCCAACATTCTGAATAAATTCAGCCGCGTGGTCAGGGATATGTCCCATCAGCTGGGAAAATCCATTGAACTGCAGATCATCGGCAAAGAAGTGGAACTGGATAAAACCATCCTGGAAGCCATAAACGATCCCTTGACCCATCTGGTGAGAAATTCTGTGGACCATGGCATTGAAACACCCATGGAAAGGGAACAGATGGGCAAGGATGCCACCGGAACGATTACCTTAAAGGCGTTTCACGATGCAGGTCAGGTCAACCTTATCATCTCTGATGACGGACGGGGACTTGTCCCGGAAAAAATTGCAAAAGCCGCCATTGGCAAAGGCCTTGTTACAGATCAGCAGGTAGAGGAAATGTCGGAAAAAGCAAAAATGGAGTTGATTTTTCTGCCGGGATTTTCAACGGCCAGGGAAGTCACCGATGTATCCGGACGGGGTGTGGGCATGGACGTGGTGGTGACCAATATCCAGAGTCTGGGCGGCATCATTGAACTTGACTCCACCCCGGGGCAGGGAACAGATATCCAGATCAAACTGCCCCTTACCCTGGCTATCATACCCAGCCAGATCACCTCTGTGGGCAAGGAGCGGTATGCTCTTCCCCAGGTGAACCTCAAAGAACTGCTCAGAATACCGGCTGCCCAGGTAAAAGACAAAATTGAAAAAGTCGGGGATGCAGCGGTCGTCCGGTTACGGGGAGAACTTTTGCCCCTGCTGAATCTGTCACAGATGCTGGGTATTGAAAAAACCTTTGTTGATTCTGAGACCGGCGAAGAACACAACGACCGGCGCAAAAGTCTTGCCGACCGGCGTTCAAAAAAACTTCTGCCGGCCGAAGACCCGGCCGGGTCAGCACCTGTTGAAGAACACGAAGAACGGTCTGGAAAAGACAGACGCTATCGGGCATCTTCTGCCATGAACATTGCGGTTGTCTCTGCAGGGGCTTTTAAATACGGACTGGTCGTGGACCAGCTCCATGATTCAGAGGAAATTGTCGTCAAGCCCGTGGGCCGCCATCTGAAAAAATGTACGGCATATGCAGGGGCCACCATTATGGGAGATGGAAAAGTTGCCCTGATTCTTGACATTTCCAACCTGGCCCAGATGGCAGAGCTGGCAACAGTTTCAGAAGTCGGTCAGATGGCCTTGACAGCGGAGGACGAAACGGAAACAAACAGGGACAGGGCAGCACTTTTGACCTTTAAAAATTCCGATACAGGACATTTTGCAGCTCCCCTTAACCTGGTGGAACGGATTGAGCGAATCAAGACCGCTGATATCGAAAGGATCGGAGACAGAAAAGTGGTGCAGTACCGGGGCGGGTCCCTTCCTTTGTATGAACTCTCCCAGGTAGCTGATGTTGATTCTCTGCCGGAAAAAGAACAGCAGGAAGTCGTTGTCTTCAAGGTCAAGAACCAAGAACTGGGTCTGATGGTCACCCCGCCGGTAGAGACCATGGAAGTGGTGCTGAATGTGGACGAAACCACCCTCAAACAGCCGGCCATAAGCGGTTCCATGGTCATCAACGGCCACACCACCCTGCTGGTGGATATTTTTGAAATGGTCAAAATTCTCAACCCGGACTGGTTTGCCCGGGAAGCCCTGGCTGCTGCAGACATGGCGGAAAACGGAGAAAAAATTTTGCTGTTTGCCGAAGACTCTGCTTTTTTCAGAAACCAGGTTAAAAAATATATGGAAGAGGACGGCTTTAAAATAATTGAAGCCGAAGACGGTCTTATCGCCTGGGAACTGTTAAAAGAGCGGGTCGATGAGATTGACCTTGTGGTAACAGACCTTGAAATGCCCAACATGGATGGGTTTGAATTGACCAGACGTATCAAGAATGATCCGCAATTTTCGCATCTGAAGGTGATAGCCCTGACCTCTCTGGCCAGCGAAGCCCATATTGAAAAAGGTAACTCCGTGGGCATTGACGAATATGAAATAAAGCTGGACAGGGAAAAACTCATGACGGTAATCAGACGGCACCTGCATCTGTCCCGGTAATGGAAATCTTGTGAAGGAGACAATGATGGCCCATGCAACAACCCAAGACACCACCGTTGAAACCATTGAGTTTTCAACGTTTTATGTTGGCGGTGCCCTGTGCGGCATAAATATTTTACACATCCAGGAAATCAATAAAAATGCTGACATCACCCAGGTTCCCCAGGCTGCGGAGTATGTAAAAGGAATTCTGAACCTGAGGGGCAGAATCGTCACCATCATTGATCTGGGTGCAAAACTGGGATTGGAACCGGTTGCAGAAACAAAAGACAACCGAAATATCATTGTCAACTCAGAAGATGAACACATCGGACTTCTTGTGGATGCCATCAGTGACGTGGTGCCGGCCAGCCGGGATGCCATTGAACCTTCTCCCTCCAATATCGGTTCCATCAAAGGCAGATTTTTCACCGGAGTTCTCAAGACCGAAAAACAATTGATCGGTATTCTTGATATTGATGAGGTCCTCAAAGAATAATGAACAACCTGACAGCACTGGTGGTGGATGACACCATTGTATACCGCAAAATCGTGGGGGATATTCTCAAAAAAATCCCGGGGATCGAGGTTGTGGGCACCGCCAACAATGGTAAAATCGCCCTGTCCAAAATCAAGACCCTTCAGCCGGATCTGATCACCCTGGACATTGAAATGCCCGAAATGACAGGCATTGAAGTATTGCAGCAGTTACAGGGCCGTACCACTGCTCCCAAAGTGATCATGGTGTCCACTTTGACCCGGGATGGCAGTGAAATGACCATCAAGGCCCTGGAACTGGGGGCTTTTGATTTTATCCCCAAACCGGAGGAAGGGACAATGGCACAAAATCTTGCCAGGGTGAAAGAGGCTCTGACCCCCATCATTACCACCATAAAATCCCAGAAGGATATTGCCCGCAATATTCGGGGAAAAATCACCCACAGGCAGGCACTTCGCAGCCAGACACGCCGGACCCGGACCGCACCGGAACTGCAGCCCCGATCCGAATCTGCAACATATGCCCCTGCCCGACGTCGGATCAGATCAACATCTGAGATTGTGGGCATCGGTATCTCCACCGGCGGCCCCAATGCCCTGACAAAAATGGTTCCCATGCTTCCGGCTGATTTCAAAGCGCCCATCCTCATTGTTCAGCACATGCCCCCCATGTTTACCGCTTCTCTGGCAAACAGCCTGAACAACAAAAGCCCTCTGACGGTAAAAGAGGCACAAGACGGAGATATCCTGGCTGCCGGTACTGTTTATATTGCGCCCGGGGGCAAACAGATGAAAATTGTGGCCGGATCAGACGGCATTTCCAGAAAAATTAAAATTACCGATGATCCTCCGGAAAACAGCTGCAAACCATCTGTTGATTATCTGTTCAGATCAATTGCCCAGTATTATGTGGGCCGTTCCACAGCGGTTATCATGACGGGAATGGGATCCGACGGCAGCAAAGGCCTTATCCGGATAAAAGAAAACGGCGGTATCATCATTGCCCAGGATGAGGCATCCTGTACGGTTTTCGGCATGCCGAAACAACCCATTGAAACCGGTCTTGCCGATGTCATCGCGCCCCTGAATATGATCGCCGGTGAAATTGTAAAAACCGTTATATGATGCCCATACAATTGACCCCCACACAATACGATTTATCAACAGACCATGACCAAAATCACCATAAATGCTGAAGAATTTCGCAATTTTGCCCGGTATATTCTTACCATTTCGGGTATATTTCTGGGTGCGGGAAAAGAATATCTGGTGGAAACGCGGCTTGGTCCCATTATGACACGTTTGGGCTGCAGATCCTATGCAGAACTGCTGCAAAAAGCAAAAAATGATCATAAAAAAAATCTGGAATATGAGATTATTGATGCCATTTCCACCAATGAAACCTATTTTTTCAGAGATAAGGCCCCGTTTCAACTGCTGCAGCACAAAATAATACCAGATCTCATTGACCGGCGGACCGCAAAAAATTATGGCCAAAAACCTGCCATACGTCTTTGGAGTGCTGCCAATTCAACAGGCCAGGAGATTTACAGCATTGCCATGATCCTCGTGGAAATGGGTATCACTCCTGAGAAGTATAATATCAGACTCTTTGGTACAGATATATCCGATGCCGCCATTGCCAAGGCCAGCTACGGGCTTTACAACAAGTTCGAGGCTGCCAGGGGCCTTGAACCCTCCAGGCTGCAGCGGTATTTTGACGTTCATGAGAATGGCTATAAAATAAAAGACCGGATACGGGCCATGGCCCAATTCAAAAAAATGAACCTGATGCAGCCGTTTTCCCAAATGGGTAAATTTGATATCATTCTATGCAGAAATGTAATGATCTATTTTACCCCTGAAGACAGAAAACGCATTTATGAGAATATCGCCAAAGTGCTTGAACCGGATGGCTATCTTCTCATCGGCTCCACTGAGTCCTTGATCAACGACACCAATCTGTTTTCCTCCAGCAAATATCTGAATTCTGTATTTTACCAGTTTAAACAATAGGCTTCTACATGGGTATGGATGAAAAAGCATTTATTGATGAATTGATTTTCTGCCTTAAAAAACAGGATATCATCAAAGCCAAAGCCTTGCTGCAATTTGCTTCTGATGCAGATGCCAGTGTTGCAGTCCAGCAGCAAGCCATGGCAGAGCTTGCCAGAGGACCCGACAAAACAGTTTATCCTTTGCTCCGTTACCTGACCGGGCTTCAGATTTCCAATCCCCGGGTGCAGGAATCCCTTTATGAACTGATTCTGGACAAAAGCTACGG
>JAIVHE010000160.1 GCA_020201255.1 Desulfobacteraceae bacterium | reverse complement strand
ACTTCCTGACGCAGGCAATTATTTTTTCGCGGTCCAGTTTTACCAGGTAATCATTAATGCCGGCATCCAACCCTTGTTTTTCCGCAGCATCTCCGGCCAGACTGGTGACTGCGACAATGGGCAGATTCTTGAACCGCTCATCAGCGCGTATCTTTCTGGCCATCTCCAGTCCATCCATATTGGGCATTTCAATATCGGTCAGAACGACATCGATTTTTTCTTTGTTCAATACTGCCAGTCCCTGCACCCCATCAGTTGCTGTCAGCGGTTTGTAACCGATCTCGGAGAGGAACGATACAATTTGATTGAGAAAGAATGGAGAGTCTTCCACCACCAGAATATTTGCAGGGCTGTTCTCTTTTGTTGTGGACTTTAATGCTTTTGTCCACTCCGGCATAATGGTGTCAACGACCCCGTAAAGATCTGCCAGCAACGTAATTTCTCCGTTGATAATGGTTGAGCCCATAATTCCCGGCTGCTTGTGGGTCATTTCATCGATACGATACGTCCCGCTGATGATATCGATGATTTCCGACATAATAATGCCGACCTCCTTGCCGCTTATGGAGAAGATAATAATGT
The DNA here is from genome assembly GCA_020201255.1 of Desulfobacteraceae bacterium. Taxonomy (GTDB): domain Bacteria; phylum Desulfobacterota; class Desulfobacteria; order Desulfobacterales; family Desulfobacteraceae; genus Desulfotignum. The sequence continues at coordinate 3,945 of JAIVHE010000160.1, read as the reverse complement.
AGCAGGTTGGGGCGTCTGTATTGGGTGATCCGACATTGGCAACCTCATCAATACTGAACAGAGGCAGGGGGCCGCCGCGGTATTGAATATTTTTTCGACCGCCGGTAATTTTGATGTCTTTTGTCCTGCACGATTCTATTCTTGAGATCAGGTCCAAAGGAATGGCGATCTGCTCGTCAGGTGCATTACAGGCAAGCAGCAAAGACTGGGTGTCCTTCATTATTTTACGCTCAGCACTCTGAAGTGCTTGTTCCTGAACGGACTTTGAAACGGTTCGCAGGTTCATGACATTGCTGATGCCGATGATATCCAGGATCAGCGCCACCTTGCCGTCACCCTGAACAGAAGCGCCCGCGTAGCACTCGCATTCGCGCAAATGGGTTCCGACGGGTTTGACGACGATCTCTTCCGAGTCGAGCACCTGGTCTACAATTACACCATAATGATAGTCTCCGACCGATACGACCAGAACGGTATAGGCGCTCATCGGGCTGGTCCGCCTGTCTGCAGAGACACGTTTTTTTTGGTTGGAGGAGAGGTTGTCGTTATCAACCTGCCGGGCGGGTTTATCGACTGGTGGCTGCCGTCGATCTTCTGTGAGCATCCGTCTGTCCAAAAACTGCTCGCCTGTGTCGTCTAAGGCGTAATACCGGTCTGTAATACCAAGGACATCCGTCAGTTTGATCAGCGGCAAAAGCTCACCTCTCAGGCGCATAACGATGGCGGAACCGATTTTTTCAATTCGTTCCTTGACCTTTGCCGCAGGTATTCTTACCAGCTCCACCATATTGACCTGGGGAATAGCATACCGCTCTTTTTGCACTGTGACAATTAAACTGGGTATGATTGCCAGGGTTAAGGGCAGTTTAATTTTGATGATTGATCCTTTGCCCGGTATCGTGTCAATATCGACAGTCCCGCCGACTTTGGATATGTTGGTGTTGACAACATCCATCCCGACGCCCCGGCCGGAAATATCCGTAATTTCTTTTGCTGTTGACATACCGGGCAGGAAAATGAGATTTGCCGTTTCTTTGTCGCTTAATTCATCCAGGACAGAAGCTTCGCGCAGTCCCATGGTCAAGACCTTTTCCCTAACCCGCTCAAGATCGATACCGGCGCCGTCATCTTCAATGGCAATCATGACCTGACCGCCTTCATGATAGGCGGTTATACGCAACGTACCGGTTTCCTGCTTTTTGGCTGCAATACGCGCTTTCGGCATTTCAATACCATGGTCAACCGCATTCCTGACCAGATGCGTCAGCGGGTCTCCGATGGTTTCAATAATGGTTTTGTCCAGTTCAACCTCTTCTCCTTCGATAATGAGATTGATTTTTTTACCAATATTTTTGGAAAGGTCACGGACAATGCGCTTGAATTTATTAAAAACATTTCCCACCGGCTGCATGCGGGTGCTCATGATGGCTTCTTGAAGCTCGGAAGTAACCAGGTTGAGACGTTGAGAAATGTTGTCAATGCCTTTTATCTTTCGGGAGGATGTTGCCTGGATAAGTTGATTTCTGGTCAAAACAAGTTCACCGGCAAGGGTCATCAGGTTGTCCAGCAGTCGGACATTGACCCGCAGGTTGTCTGGTTTTTGTTCCGCTTTGGCGGAAGGCTTTTTGAGCGGGGTTGCAGCCGTTTTTTCCATTGTTTTCTGAGCAGCAGGTGTTTCCGTTAAGACAGATGGACTTGACACCGGGCTGGTTTCGACAGACTGGTTTTGCAAAGAGACATCAACAGGATGCAAAGGGGCCTGTTCCAGGTCATCAGAGGTAATCTGCTGTATTTGATCAGGATTGTGATCGAAAAAATCTCCCATCAGCTCATTTTCCAATATTGTCGCAAAGATAACAATGAGCAGGTTTTCCTTTTTTTCAATCATTTCAGCGCAAGCGTCACCATCACCATCAGCATCAATATTGGTGGCCAAAACATCTCCGGTTTCTTTGAGTTCTTCCATGATTTTTGCATGGTATATTTCCCTGGATTCACTACTGTTTAATTCATTTGAGCTTTCATGGCGGTTAATCAATGTTGATAAGGTGTCCATGGCATCAAGCAATGTTGAGATAATGCCGGGTGCAGGGAAAAGCTCTCTCGCACGGATTTTTGCCATTACATTTTCACTGTTATGAGAGAGTTCCTGGACATTCTTAAGACCCAGATATCCGGCTCCTCCCTTGATGGTGTGTACGGCTCTGAACACCTTGTTAACAACATCTTCGTCGAAATTTTCACCGGCCTGCTCTATGGTAAGCAGGTCATCTTCAATGCCGTCAAGATGTTCCAGCGACTCCTGGATAAAATCTTTGAAAATTTCATTGTCTTCAATATTGAACATGCTGTTCCTCTTATGTTTCGTTCGGCCTTATCTGGGATAAGAACTTTTCGACTTCATTCTGTAAAACATCGGCCTGTTTTAACAATTTGTCGGCATTTGTCAGCACTTCACTTGCGGCGTGTCCCGTTTCATTGGCAGCCTGGTTAACAATTGTAATGCTCTGTGTGACATCCTGAGTGCCTTCTGCCGCCTGGTTTGTGCTTTCAGCAATTTCGCCGGTTACAGAAGACTGTTCCTCCACTGCAGCGGCAATGATTGCTGAAATCTCATCAATCATATTAATTGTCTCGGTTATATCGTTAATTGCAGAAACCGCACCCTGGGTGGCGTTTTGTATCCCGTTAATATGTTCAGCGATTTCAGTGGTGGCTGCTGTTGTCTGTTTGGCCAGCTCTTTCACCTCATTTGCAACGACGGCAAATCCCTTGCCGGCTTCTCCGGCCCTGGTGGCTTCAATGGTTGCATTTAAAGCCAGAAGGTTTGTCTGTTTTGCAATGTCTGTGATCAATTGGACCACATCACCGATTTTTTGGGAGGCTGCGGTCAGGCTTCCCACCATTTCATTGGTATTCTGTGCTTTTGTAACGGCATTTCTTGCAATTGTCGACGAGCTTGTTACCTGTTCGCTGATCTCTCCCACCGAGGCGGTTAACTCCTCTGTTGCAGAAGCCACGCTGAGAACATTTGTTGATGTCTGTTTGGAAGCTGCAGCAGCAGATGATGATTGCTGGTGGGTTTTATCGGCAGCCTCGTTCATTTTAAAGGCAGAACCCTGCAAATCCTCGGCTGCGGTTAAAATGGTGCGAATAACCTTTCCGATGCTTGCGTGAAAGGACGTGGCCATCTTTTCCATCATCTCTTTTTGTTCTTTTTCATTCCTGATTTTGGTCTTTTCCTGTTCTTCTTTCAGATGAATTTTCTCAATTGCGTTTTTCTGAAAAATTGTAACCGCTTTGGCCATCTTGCCGATTTCATCTGTTTGATCCCGGGCCGGGATCTCAATGTCAAGATTGCCGGCGGCAAGTTTTTCCATGGATTCGGTCATGCTGACCACGGGTTTGGTAATGGATCTTGCAATCACAACAATAAACAGACTGACAATGACAAGGGAAAAAACAATGCCGATGATCAGCACAAAATTCTGCTTATCCAGGGCATCGTGAAGTTCAGACAGATCATAGGTCAGTGAAATAATGCCGCCTTGTTCGCCGAGGGGCCAGGTGGGGTGGCATCTGATACAATCTGCAACGATCATTTGGGGGAGATACATCTGGATAGAATCATTTTTGATGATTTGAAGCGGATCATGAAACGACTCAAACTTCTCGAATATTTCAGCCGGCACATGGGCAGGAACAGCGTCGAGCTCAGAAGAGGACAAGTTGATTTTTCCCTGCCGGTCATAAAGAGACACATCCAATACACCCTTGATCTTTTGCTGATCAGAAAGTAATTTTTTAAAATTTTTCATCTGGCCCCTCTCCAGAGAACCCTTGACACCGTCCTGGATTGAATGGGACAGGGTTTGTACTGAATCCATGTAGGTTGCGGTCATTTGTTTTTTCTGAAAATTGCTGAGCAGATATCCGCCGATGCCC
>JAIVHE010000467.1 GCA_020201255.1 Desulfobacteraceae bacterium | reverse complement strand
ATTTTTTGATATCCAGAATCGTTGCCGTCATTTTGATCTCCATGTATACAGTTAATGTTTAAACAGAGTATAAACATTGTCAGGTCTTTTGTCAAAGCAATTCATGGTTCATGGGGGTCAGGCCGGTATAGCGCAGCATCAGGGGTAATCCCAGAGTCTCTGCACAATAACGTCCAGGGCCATCATCAATGGATAGCAGCAGCCAAGCGAAGTTGCTTTACAAACTCCCGGGGGGGCTGCTTGAGGGATGAAAATGGGGGTGGGGTCAGGCCTGCGTTATTGTAGTTATTGGGGGGTTGGGTATTGGGTTACTTCCAAAAATCAGACAAATCCATTTCAAAATCGTATCGAATAATCTTACTCAATAACCCTTTTGGAACATCTTTATAAATGGGGACATGCTTATAAAAAATCTTCAAGAATTCGATTTAATGTTCTGATTTGTTCAGCGGTAGGGTTAGGCTGGTTCGCTTTGGCGTATATGTGCAGAAGCCAGATATTCCTGGTTTCTGTTACTACATAATACAAAACCCTGAATCCGCCGCTTTTCCCTTTCTTTTGGTCAATCGAACCGACACGGACTTTATACACATCACCGATAAAACCCTGCAATTTATCCCCTTCAAAAATCCCCTGCTCAAGCTTTCCAATGAGGGGTTCTAAATCTTTTTTGATTCGAGGATACTTTTTTTTGAGTTTTTTGAGATCCCGGGGAAAGAAAGCAAGGGGACGGATGATGTACATCAGAGATTTTTCAATACGTCTTGAATTGTGGGAACCGGTTTTCCCATCTTTACATCTTTACGGGTCTGTCGAGCGGACTCAATAACCTTATCCCACATATTATCGTCTTCAACTTCAATGGTAACTGTCAAGAATTGATGTTCCTTGACGTTGAATCTATTTCGCAAAGAAGGGGGTAGTTCGGTTCCTTTTATATTTTTGATTGTAGTTGGCATTGTGGTCCTTTCCCACTCAAATTATCATTTTTTAAACACGGCATAATCTGATTATAGGGCTTTTTACAAAAAAAGCAAATTTTGCAGGGTCAGGCCTGCGTTACGTGTGACCTTGGGTTATTGTCGTTATTGGGTGATCAGGTATGACTCATGATGAGCGTTTTTGAATTCATTCCGTGTCCCTGCATCAATCCGTACGCCATAAACATCATCAAATCTCACAATATCATCTTCTCCAAGATACGGCCCGGATGCTTCGCTCCCGGAGTTGTTTCGCCACCAGGAACCGGTGTTCCTTGTTGCACACCACGATGGGATCGGATATGCAGGGGTGCCGGATACTTTCCGGTTTCGGGGCATAGCTCCGCCCCTTCGGTTACATACTTGCCACTTGCCTTGGATGCCCGAAATGAATGGGGGTGGGGTCAGGCTTGCGTTATTGCGTTATTGGGGGGTTGGGTATTGGGGTACCGGGGTAGATTACAAGGGTCAATCATTTCTACAAAACTTCCTTGAATTCCTCCACAGTCATGCCTGCATCTTTGATGATCCCGGCCATTGTGTATGCATCAACCCGAATTATCATCATCTGAATGATTTTAAGGGCAAAAACAGTCTTGTGCCGCTGCCTTTTAAGCATGCAAACCCGTATTTTTCATAAAAGCCTCTGGCATTGTCGTTCACGGCATCAACGATCATGGCATAGATGGCTATCTGGTCGCTGACTGACAATGTCCGATGAATGGCATCGATCAGCAGCATTTTTCCGATACCGTTTCCCCGGGCATTCCTGCTGACGGCAAGCCTGCCGATCAAGGCGGCAGGGATTGGATGTCTGGGCAGCTTTTTGGCCAGATTTTCGGGCAGGTCGCTCAGTTGGACAGATAATGTGCTCAAGCTGTAATAGCCCAGTATTTCTTTGGAATAGCCGGGTTGCTCTGCAACAAAAATACGACTGATGCCGCGTTTGGTATCCTGACCGGCCTGCTTATGGATGTAATGATCCAATGTGTCCACATTGCAATGAAAGCCGGCCCGGTCATGATCCTTGTTCAGCGGGGCAATAACCAGATCCTGGAAAGCATCATCTGGTGGTGACACGTTTTTCATATTCTTCAAAAGCGGCGGTCAATTTGGAATTAAACCGCACCGGGGCGGAAAGTGCTTCAAAAAATGCCTTTGAATCATCGGCATTCAGGGTCATCATCTGATGCTCCTGGACTGTTTTTTCCGCACACTTCAAAGCACTGGTCAATATAAAATGACTGACGGTCTTGCCCTCAAAACCGGCAGCCAGCGTGATGATGTCTTTTGCGCTGCTTTTGACACGGAGATTGATTCTCTCGGTTTTATGTTGTGGTGCTGCATCCATGATTATGCCTTTTTGTTTTTGTTGACATTTTCAATAAATGTACGCCATATCGGTGCCTTTGTCAACAGTGGGGGGCTTCGCTTACGTGTGACCTTGGGTTATTGTCGTTATTGGGGGGTTGGGTATTGGGGTACCGGGAGATGTGGTTATCTGGAGTCTTGAATTCTTTTGAATGCTATGCGGTATACTTCAAGATCTTCTCGTTTATCGATAGCAATGATTTTAATAATCTGTTCAAGATCCTGGTATTCATAAATGATCCGGATTTTTTTCTGCATGGCATACAATTTAAAATAGCCTTCCAGATTTATACCCGCCTTGTTGCCAAGTGCCGTACCATACGCTGGATTTTTCTCCAATTTAACGAGTTGTTTTAATACCAGTTTTTTAACACTGCCATCCAGGCTTTTGAAATCTTCACAAGCCTCTGGAATCAATTCAACTTTCCAGGTTGGCACGTATCAATCCTTCTGCATTCAGCAAATCATCCAGGTTCATGCTCGAACGGCTGTTTTGTCTTTTTTTTATTATTTCTGAAAGATAAATATGCTCAAGCAACTCTTTTGCTTTTTCCATCCGCTCCCATTCCTCAAAAGGAACAATTGCAGCGGTTTTATTTCCTGAAACATCTGTTACAAATTGTATTTCCATTTGTAT
>JAIVHE010000466.1 GCA_020201255.1 Desulfobacteraceae bacterium | reverse complement strand
GGCATTCCAGAAAATATTTGAAGATGTCATGCTCAAAAAACGGCGCAATGAGATGGAACTTTACAAGCTGCTGGCCAGCGATGCTGCGTTCAAATCGGCAATGCAGCAAAGCCTGAGACAAATTGTTGACAGATAGCGGATGGTATGGCAGCTGAGCTGGCCCATGTCGGTGGAGATGTTTGAGGAGAACAAAAATAAGTTGACAAAAGTTTACATGCTGTATAAATTCAAGATATGAAAAAAGAATTGAACATAGACGTTCTGAAAAACGCCATGGACATGAAAGGCCTTAATCAGAAAAAGCTTGCTGAGGCCATTGATGTTTCACGGACCATCGTAACCAGCTGGTTTAAGGGGGAAAAATTTCCCCGGCCTGATAAATTGCTGAAAATGGGTTTTACTTTAGGGCTTCCCCTGGACCAACTGGTTGTTGAAATGCCGTCTCCATTGGCGCCGGTTGTTTCGTTCCGGAAAAAAATGAACAGAAAAACAAGAGACAGCCATTTTGAAAAAGCTGTTGACATGGCAAAATTGCTGGAACAACTGGTTGATTTTTGTCCTTTTGACAATCTGGCACAGCCTCCGACATTAAAAAATCCTGTGGTTGAATACCATTACCTGCAAAGAGTATCTTCTCAGATCCGAAAAGATCTTGATGTGGGACCTTGTGATCCCATTGCCCCCCATCAAATCATTCAGAAATTCATTGATCTGGAAGTAATCATCATACCTGTGCTGTGGGGCAGCAGGCAGAACCATGGAAACGCTCTAAGGATTTTTCTGCCCGGATCAAAAACCACCTGGATTTATTTGAATCTGGACAGCAATGTCTCTGATTTTCTGTTTTGGATGGTGCATGAACTGGGGCATGTAATCTCTCCTACCCTGCATGACAATACGGATCTGAGTGAAGATTTTGCCGATAGATTTGCCCAGGCCCTTCTTTTTCCAACAGAATGCGCGAAAAGAGCCTATAAAGAAATCACGGAGGCAAAGGCAACAACAGGAAAAGTGTCGATCATTCAGCGGGTGGCAAAAAAACATGCGATCTCTCCGATAACCGTTTATCGGTCCATAAACGCCTATGCGGACAATTATGGAAAAGAAAAACTGAATTTTGATAAAAGTCTGTATTCGGTTACAACCAGGTTAAACAAAAAGAATCAGACAGTCAGCGAAATGCTAAACAAAGGAAAAAAATATTCAGCAGCCGACTATATTTCGATATCAAAAAAAGAATTTAAAACCCCCTTTTTCAACATATTAAAAAAATATCTGTCAGAAAAAGAAAAATCGTTCGGGTTTGTCCAGACCGTTCTTTCAACCACCTTGCTGGATGCAAAAGAGATACATGCGGAGCTGACCAGATAGATGCCCCAAACCAAAATCCTTCACAACGACCAGCCATACAAGAATTTTATTAGTGACATCAATGAAAAATTCGGGTTGGATATCATCTGAAAGGTTCATCCAACATATAATCATAATAACCGCGATAAAAGCAGTTTATTCGGGTGTTATCTGAAAAACATTTCAGTCATCAATCATGAAAACCTAACATGAACAAAAACCACCTCCACGTCACCTGCGCCATCATTGAACAGGACAGCTTCGTATTGGCAGCCCAGCGGACCCGAACCATGGCCATGCCCTTGAAGTGGGAATTTCCCGGCGGTAAGATCAAGCCCGGCGAAACCCCTGAACACTGCCTTTGCAGAGAAATTGCCGAGGAACTGGCCATCGAGGTGGCCGTGCACCATGGCTTGGCTGAAGTGAACCATGCGTATCCGGAGTTTACCATTACACTGTATCCCTTTGTCTGCACCATCATTTCCGGCACCATTTCCCTGCGGGAGCATGCGGTCGTGATCTGGTTGCCCAGAGAGGAGCTGGCCTCCCTGGACTGGGCCAAAGCAGACCGCCCGGTCCTGGAAACCTATTTACAGTTCGTCGGACAGGAGATTCCATGACTTTCCGGCCCAGTCCCGGTATTTATGACAGGCTGCTGGACCAAGACCTGACGGATCTTCTGGCCCGGTATCCGGAACTGCGGTCGTTGTTTGGAAAGCTGGAAACCGAGGAACAGCCGTCCTGGTATGCGGAATTTGTTTCACAGGTGCTCAAGCAGGCCCTTTTGGAAGAGCCGGACCCGGATCTCCTATGACAGCCGGCGGACCCGGCTGCATGCCAAGGCCTGGCATTTCCAACGAGATTCCGGGTTTTCCACGGCCTGCATCGGATCGGCCAACATTTCCCATACTGCCATGACCAGCGGACTGGAATGGAACCTCAAGGTGACCCTCCCGGGACCTGGGCCATATCCTGGAAAAGGTTGCCGCCATCAAAAGGAACGGCCCATCCAGATGGTATGGGAAATGAGCAGTCCCATGCCCGTGGAGATGTTTGAGGAGAACAGGCGGGGCGGGTGATGAGAATCCAGCATCTACTTGTTGTATTCGTCTGATGAAATAGACATTAAAAAACCCGGATTTCAAGAAAGATTACACCGATGACAGATGACAGCTGCATACAGATTTACCAGAGCCCGGACGGGGAAACACAGGTGGATGTCCGGTTTGAATAGGAAACAGTCTGGTTGACACAAGCCCAGATTGGGCAGGTCTTTGACACCACGTCGAAAAATGTGCTGATGCATTTGAAAAACATCTATAAGCCCGGGGAACTGGAACTGGATGCAGTGATTTCGGTCGGGTGTATGACTATCGTGAAATCCATGTAAACGGTTACCGCACTCTTTACCAGATCATAAAATCAGATGTTTTTATCCATGGCATTCTCGGCGGCAGACGGAATATCCCGGATATACTTCAGCGGCGAAATTTGAGATAAGACAACATCGAACAACTCAAACAGAACAAGGGACTGGAAAGGGTCTGCCGGTTCGACATCAGCCGGAACAGCGACGGATATTCAGGCCTGAAAGGATCATGCATGATTCCATGGAAATTGTTGAGCCGTTCCAGAACA
>JAIVHE010000159.1 GCA_020201255.1 Desulfobacteraceae bacterium | reverse complement strand
GGTCTATCAGTGTCATATAAAACCTCTATCCCAAAACCGTGCAAATTGCAACTACAACTTTCAAAATACACCAAAAAATGCGGTGTTGATTTCTTTAGATGCGGTTTTTTGTAACATGTCGCTGAATGTCTCATGCTGCAAACCAAATCCTATCATTTTGATAATGCTATTCCAACAGGTTTGTGTCACAGTTGCCGGTGAGAACAACCAATTGCAGACGGGAAAAAGATGCCGCATCCAATGAACCGGATAATCAGTGAAAAAAATTGCTTGAGGGCCATGGTGATCCTGTGGGGATATGATATATTGAAACTGTTTCTGGGATTTTCCATCATGCAGGCATACGGCATCAACCCCTATATCTTCTTTTTTGTGGATGTGGTGACGGTTCCGTTCTATGTGCTGGGAATGGCCCGGCTTATCAATTCATTGACGGAAAAGTCATTGACGGAAAAGGCCAGGCAGTCTGATGCCATTTTCCTGTGGGCTGTCATCACTGCCGTTGCCAGTGTGGCTCCCTATCTATATGCGGCCTGGGCCGGAGGCCGGACTTTTCCCTTGCAGGGGTGGATCATCCTGTTGATCATCATGGTCTTTCCCCTGGTGGACCTGATCCGCAGGCTTTGCAGCAGAAAAAAACCGATCCTGGTACGACAGCGGCTGTCCGGTTGATATGTCCGGTTCTTCCCATGCGGCAAGGGCCTGTGCAATGGCCCTGTGGCACATCCGGCAAAGTGCGGTGCCATCCGAATCTGTCATTGGTGAACCCACATAAAGCGATGCCGGAATACGGGGCCGACTGAAAACAGTCATAAAATGGCGAACAAAGGTATCATCCCCCACCCAAGCCATGGACCTGTCCGGATAGAACACGGCCGCCGGCACCACCGGATTGTCCCAGTGTCAATTAAAAGCACAGGCGGCAGTATATGAATTAATTGATAAAATCGTGTTTGTGTACGATGTGATTTGTGTCAGTTATCGTTCAGGTCACATGGATTGATACCACACATTTTGATCAACAATCATGATTTCAAGCAGGTACTTTCATAAGCCGGACATAACGCAGGGCGTGGATCACTTGACTGTCACGGACCGTCAGCACCATGAAGACCTTGTCCCCGGGCTGGAACATCTTGTCAAGATCCAGCTTCCCCAGCAGGTGATTGGCCGAATGGACGATCCGGCGAAAACCCGAGAGCGGACATGATTTTCTTTCCCAGTTCGGATTGATGGTAATAGCCGTTGAACATGGCATTGCCGACACCCATGGCCGACGTGGTGACAGGGGCACCGGTATGGGAATAGGACGTCCATGCAAGACCTGCCTTCTGGTTCAGTATGTGCGTCACCTTTACGACCAGTGGTTCATAATCACCATACATCAAATAATCTTCCCCCCGGCCCTTTTCACGTAGCCCGGCCATGCTTAGAAGGAAAGCATCCTTCAGGGATTTCAACTCATAGTCCTCTAACGCCATATGATCATCACCTGCCATTTTAAGCCCGAAGTTCTGTTCTATCAAAGAGAAAAAATCTTTAAATGACGCTTTTCCGGCATTCTGTTCCCGGTAGTCCCTTACCATGGCCTCAAATACCTTAAAGGATATCTTCTGTCCTTTGAGCACATCATACGCGGATTCATATTTTGTGCCGGCAAACCCCAGGGTCAGACCGCCGCACTCATGATCACCCGTGACCACGATCAATGTTTCATCAGGATTTTTTTCTGCAAATTCAACCGCCTTTTTGACGGCATCATCAAAGGCCAGGGTATTATAAATGGTCGCAACCGCGTCATTGGCATGACTGGCCCAGTCGATTTTCCCCCCCTCCACCATCATGAAAAAGCCGTTCGGGTTGTCCAGCAGTTCGATGCCCCTGGATGTAAACTCAGCCAGGCTGATATCGTCCGCCGTGGCATCCATTGCATATGGCAGGGCCTTGCCGTCCGGGAGATTGGCATTGTATGCAATAATCTTTTCGCCCGGTGTAAGCTTCATGAAATCAGCCCGGTTCGATACAATGGCGTAGCCGTTATTTCGGGCAACCGCCAGTGCGTCGCCTTTCGGAGATTTGGACTTTTTCCCTTCGGGGTCTCGGAAACCACCTCCCCCAAAGTAATGAAAGCCACTGTTTGCAAGGTCGTGGGCGATCTCATGATACATGCTGCGGTGAGGTTGGTGTGCGTAAAAGGCCGCCGGTGTGGCATGGTCAATCGACACACTGGAGACGATACCGACCTTCATGCCGCTGTCTCTGGCCATCTCGGCAACCGTTTTCACGGGCCGGAGTTCAGGGTCCATTCCAATGAAGCCGATGTTCGTTGTATACCCGGTGGAAATTGCCGTTGCCGCTGCTGCCGATCCGATGATGAAGCGATCATTGGCATAGGTGGTGGTTACGCCCTGGGACGGGAAGGTGTTCATCGTCATTCTGTAATGACCGAACGGCTTGCCCTCCCTGGCTGCAAGAAAGATTTCAGGTGCCTGTCGGTGAGGTATTCCCATGCCGTCACCGATAAACAAAAACACATATTTGGCCGGCTTGCCGGAATAATAGTCCTGTCCCGCCGAAACCTGACCGCCGGTGAACACGAATGCACTGCAGACAAAAAAGGTCAACGCCAGAACAAACGCTTTCACTTTTTTTTCAGGATAATACATGTCAGCCTCCTTATTATTTTTTCAGATGATTTTAAAGAACCACAGCCCTGTCATGATAAGATAAATGCCGTGTGCAAGGCTATCATTAGAAAATATCAAGAAGTTTGTTTGCTCTTGAACCTGACCCCGGGTCATCCCCCTTTCTAATTGCACTTTGGCTGCATACGTCGCATGCGTTTCATATGGCAATACCGGATAACCGGATCAAGAAGATAAACATGCGTGACTTTATCAATACGCGATATGGTCATGGCTGCACAGAGACGCAAACCGCGCCAGCAAATGACCAGCCTCGGGCGTTTCGGTCACCTGATTTCGCACCCGGGCCGGATCTGTGCCCAGGGCCTGGATCACCGGCGACATGTTGCGGATGTACCCGCTCATGATGTCACGGGTATATTCCGGGTGAAACTGCACGCCCCAGGCAGCATGGCCCAGGCGGAAGGCGTGATGGGGTTCATGGATGTTTTCCGCCAGATTCACCGCCCCGGGGGGGAGGGTGAGCACGGTCTGGGAATGGCAGGTATGGGCGTTGAAAACCGGGGGCAGCCCCTGGAGCAGGGGATCTGACAGGGCATCAGGGGTCAGGGAGATGGGTGTGGTGCCGATCTCCAGGCCGCCGGGATGAAAATCCACCTTGCCGCCCATGGCCTTTGCCAGGAGCTGATGACCGTAGCAGATCCCCAGGACCGGTATTCCGGCCGTCACCACCGGGACCAGCCAGGCCTCCACCGCAAGACTCCAGTCCAGGTTCTGGGTGACCATGGCATGGGACCCTGCGATCACAACCCCGCTGAAGGTTCCGGGTTCAGGCAGCACCTCGAATGCCGAAGCATTAACCACCCGGACCTGATCCGCACCTGCGCCCATGCCCCGGCGGATCCAGTCTTCAAAATCTCCATATGGACCGCTAAGGTCTGCAAAGGTATCTCCGGTCTTTACAATCAAAATTTTTGGTTGCTTCATGATGTCAGCCGGTCACCTCTCCTAAAATGAGATCTTCAATGGAATCCAGAATTCCCAGGTGACGGGTGACGTAAAACTGCACGGTTGGATACTGCTGCCGGGCCTTTTCAACAGTTTGGGGAATATCTGTTTGCACATGGCTGCCCGCGGAAATGAAAAACGGAAAAATCACCATCTCATCCACCCCGCTGTCCACAAGATTCCGGATTACTGTTTCCAGCGACGGGTCGCAGAACTGCAAAAATGCATGCACCACCTGCTCAATGTCATGTGAACCATCTGTTTTCACCTTGTTGTCCAGTTTCTGCGCCAGTGCCGCCACCTCTGTGGCAGAGGCTTTCTGACGGCTGCCATGGGCCGCTACGATCAATGCTTTCAAATCAAACTCCTGTCTGTTGTATCCGCCATTCCTGTTCCATTTCGTT
>JAIVHE010000158.1 GCA_020201255.1 Desulfobacteraceae bacterium | reverse complement strand
TTCAATGGAAACCAGCAGATATTTACTCTCCATTCTCGTGGACAATGAACCAGGGGTATTGTCCAGGATTGCCGGACTGTTTTCCGGCAGGGGCTTTAACATCGACTCGTTGAGTGTGGCCACCACCGATGATCCGGATGTATCCCGGATCACCATGGCCACCACCTGCGATGCCCAGATCATCGAGCAGATCAAAAAACAGCTCCACAAGCTCATCAACGTCATCACGGTGAATGATCTTACCGAAAAAAAATATGTGGAACGGCAGCTGGCCCTGGTCAAGGTCCATGCCAAACCGGAAAAACGGGCCGAGATCCTGCGCATCGTGGATATTTTCCGGTGCCGGGTAGTGGATGTGGGCCATTCCCACTATACCATTGAGATCTCGGGGGACAGCGGCAAACACCAGGCGTTTTTGTCTTTGTTAAAACCCATGGGCATCATAGAAATTGCCAGCACAGGGGCCATTGCCCTGGCAAGGGAGATGGGGAAATAAAATGGATTCAGTAACATTATACGACACCACCCTCAGAGACGGGATGCAGGGGGAAAATATCTTTTTTTCTCCGGAAGACAAAATAAAAATCGCCAGAAGACTGGATGATGCCGGCATCCATTATATTGAAGGAGGATGGCCCGGCTCCAATCCCGGTGCAGCCCATTTTTTTGACCTGGCCCAAAAGATCACTTTCAAACAGGCGAAAGTGGCGGCTTTCGGAGCCACCAGACGTCCGGGCACCACTTGTGAGAATGATGCCAATCTTGCGGCTCTCATTGATTCAGCCGCTCCGGTCATCACCCTTTTCGGCAAATCCTGGGACCTGCATGTCACCGAAATCATGGACAACACCCTGGCAGAGAACCTTTCCATGATCCGGGAAAGCGTGACCCACCTGCAATCTTATGACCGGGAGGTGATGTATGATGCCGAACATTTTTTCGACGGATACAAGGCCAACCAGCAATATGCTTTGGATACCCTGGCGGCGGCACTGGAAGGCGGCACCCGCACCCTGGTGCTGTGTGATACCAACGGCGGGTCCATGCCCTGTGAAATCGATGAGATTGTCCGGTCTGTGATGGACCATTTCAAGGGCCTGCCCGGCATCTGTTTCGGCATCCATACCCACAACGACTGTGCCATGGCCGTGGCCAATGCCGTCAATGCCGTGCATGCCGGTGCCGCAATGGTCCAGGGCACCATCAACGGGTATGGAGAGCGATGCGGAAACGCGGATCTCACCGCCATTATCCCGATCCTGGCCCTGAAAATGAAAAAAAACTGCATCTCTGAAGAAAACTTACAAAAACTGTTGAACCTGTCCCGGTTTGTGTCGGAAACCGCCAATGTGCCGCCGGTGAGTTCCCGGCCCTTTGTGGGAAAAAGTGCCTTTGCCCACAAGGGCGGGGTCCATGTGTCCGCCATCATGAAAAACCCCAAAGCCTATGAGCACATGGACCCGGTCCAGGTGGGCAATGTCCGCCGTGTTCTGGTGTCCGAGCAGTCAGGCAAGAGCAACATCATCTACAAAGCAGAGGAACTGGGGGTGAACCTGGGAGAGGATGCCGTGAAACAGCGGCAGATTGTCTCTTCCATCAAGGATCTGGAGGATGACGGGTTCGAGTTTGACGCGGCCGAAGGCTCTCTCAAGCTGATCATGGAAAAACTCACGGAACAGTACAAGAGCTATTTTGATCTGGAATCTTTCCGGGTGGTGGTGGAAAAAGACAAGGAAAGGCCCTGTTACTCCCATGCCATGATCAAAATCCGGGTGGGCAAGACCACCGAAATCACCTCGGCAGAAGGGGACGGTCCGGTATCTGCCCTGGACAATGCGTTGCGAAAAGCCTTGTCCGCCATGTATCCTAAGATCAGTGACATGCACCTGGTGGACTTCAAGGTCCGGGTGATCGACGGATCCGACGGCACTGATGCCAAGGTACGGGTGCTCATCGAATCCCGGGACACGGACAACCTTTTTACCACCATCGGGGTGTCCGAGGATATCATTGAAGCCAGCTGGCAGGCCCTGGCCGACAGTTTCCAGTACAAACTGTCAATGGATCACAAAGAAACACCATGAAACAGCCATATAATATGGTTCTTCCATCCACACCTATTTTACCTATAAAAGGAATTGCGCCATGAACGACAACAAACGCATTATCATTTTTGACACCACCCTGCGGGACGGGGAACAGTCCCCCGGGGCCAGCATGAACCAGGCGGAAAAACTGCGTATAGCCACCCAGCTGGAACTGCTGGGGGTGGATGTGATCGAGGCTGGTTTTCCTGCCGCATCAGACGGTGATTTCGAGGCGGTAAAAAAAATTGCCGACAGCCTGAAAAAATCCCAGGTTGCGGCCCTGTGCCGGGCAGATGAGCACGATATCCGACGGGGCTGGGAAGCGGTCCAGGGCGCGGTCAATCCCCGGATACACACGTTCATCGCCACATCGGAACTGCACATGAAATACAAGCTGCAAATGGAGCCATCTGATGTGCTGCGCCGGGCTGTAGAATCTGTGAAGCTGGCCGCTTCCTTTACCCCCAATGTGGAGTTTTCCGCTGAAGACGGATCCCGGTCTGACCCGGATTTTTTGTGCACCGTGTTTGAATCGGTGATCGATGCCGGTGCCACCACTATCAACCTGCCGGATACGGTGGGGTATGCGGTTCCCGAAGAGTTCGGGCAGCTGATAGAATATGTGATGGCCAACACCTCCAACATCGACCAGGCCGTGCTGTCGGTCCACTGCCACAATGATCTGGGCCTGGCCACCTCCAACACCCTGACAGCCATTAAAAAAGGGGCCCGCCAGGTGGAGGTCACCATCAACGGCATTGGCGAACGGGCCGGCAACACCTCTCTGGAAGAGGTTGTGATGTCTTTGAAGACCCGACCCAATTTTTTCGGCCATACCACGGGCATTGACACCACAAGGATCTATCCCACCAGCCGGCTGGTGAGCATGATCACCGGTATTCTCGTCCAGCCCAACCGG
>JAIVHE010000465.1 GCA_020201255.1 Desulfobacteraceae bacterium | reverse complement strand
TGAAATAGCTGGCCAAAGTATTGGCGATCCGCATGACCCGCTGGGGATCGGAACCGGTAAAACCGATGGAAAAAGATTCTGCCCCACCCCTGGTTCTTTCAATCCTGACATTTACGCGTTTGCGCATGCTGGCAACCTTGTCTTCCAGATACATGTTTGGAGAGTCTTCAAACAGGCCGAACTGGTCGATGATTTTTTCAATATTGCTGCGGCTCAAAATCTGCTGGGAAATGGTGCTGATTCTTTCGTTGATGCTGGAGGTGACAACCGACCGGACATAACTTGTGGGCACCCGCTGGGGCTGCACCAGAATCAGTGTGGAGGCTTCATAGGTCCGGTTGGCGGTCAGGGTTTGGTAAAGCCCTATGGTCAGTGTAATGCAAAGGGGAATGATGATCAGCCATTTTCTCCTGATGAGAATGTCGATGATCTGATCCGGCTTGATCGGCAATTGAGATTGAAAAGGGTCTGCCATGGTATTCCCCAAAAAGTGTTAGGTCATTTTCTCCAGCTGCAACCTTAAAACAGCCATTCTTTATGAAAAGCCTTTCTTTGTCAATACAAAATCCGGCACACTGTCCGCAATCTGCATGGATACAGTGATCTTTCAGGATGCACTGAAAAGAATGTCAGGCTGTCCGTGTAGTTGGTATCGTGGATTTAATGTAAGCAAATTCTGTGCCGGACAACGAATTAATGCACGAATTAAGGGGACATTTTGAATTTAAGGGACCTTACTTAATTATTTGTGTGTGGTTTCTAAATTTTGATGGTTTTTTTAATATGTAAGTAAGGCGTCCCCTTAATTCATTACCTAAGGCCGTCCCCTTAATTCTCTTAATTCTCAATTTTTGTTGCATACGTGACAAAAAAAGGTCGGTTGGCAAAGCGTACTGCTGATTGAATATCATGAAACGTTCTTCTGATATATTCAGGGTTCTTCTGATATATTCAAGCTGGATTGGGCAATATGGGCAATATCGCTTGAAAATAGGAAAAATAGTACATAATTTTAAGAAAAGAATGCCACAATTAAGGGAGAAAAAAGTGAGAGGATTGTGAATTAAGGTGTCCCCAAAATTCGGTCCCCAAAATTCGTGCCCATAATTCCAAAATTCTATTAATTGTTGACATTAGGGGGAGATGGTTTTAATTTGGGCTTTATGAAAACGCCACAGACAGTTAATTTACAGGATTACAGGCCGGCTGACTTTATCATTGACCAGGTTGAACTGATATTTGATATATACCAGGATCGGACCATGGTTTTTTCCAAGCTATCGATGCGCAAAAATCCCGCGCTTGGGGACCAACATCCGCCGCTGGTGCTGGACAAAGGCGATTTTGAGATTTCTTCGGTGATTGCTGATTCCATGGTGCTGGTGCCGAGCGAATATGAGGTGGGAGAGGAATATTTCAAGCTTGCCGCCACCCCGGATGTGTTTGTGCTGGAGATTGCATCCATCCTCAAACCCCATGAAAATACCGCGCTTGAGGGCCTGTATACGTCCGGGCAAATTTTCTGCACCCAGTGCGAAGCCCAGGGGTTTCGCAATATCACCCCGTTTCTGGACCGGCCCGATGTCATGGCACCCTATACCTGCACCATTATGGCCGATAAAACCCGGTGTCCGGTGCTGTTGTCCAACGGCAACCTGGTGGATGGCGGTGATCTGTCCAACAACCGGCATTTTGTGCGGTGGGATGATCCCTTTAAAAAACCCTGCTATCTGTTTGCCCTGGTGGCAGGGGATCTGGCACATATCCATGACCAATTCACCACAGGTTCCGGCCGGCAGGTGGAGCTGAAAATTTATTGTGAAAAGAGCAACATCAATAAATGCGGCCATGCCATGGCATCGTTGAAACAGGCCATGGCATGGGATGAACAGCGGTTCGGCCTGGAATATGATCTGGATCTTTACCAGATTGTGGCCATCAATGATTTCAATGCCGGTGCCATGGAAAACAAGGGCTTGAATATCTTTAATTCCAAATATGTGCTGGCCGATCCCCGCACGGCGGAAGATGAAGATTTTCAAAATATCCAGGCCGTGATCGCCCATGAGTATTTTCATAACTGGACCGGAAACCGGGTGACATTGAAAAACTGGTTTCAGCTGAGCCTCAAAGAAGGGCTGACGGTTTTCCGGGACCAGGAGTTTTCTGCAGATGTCAATTCCCGGGGGGTGAAGCGCATCGGCAGTGTCCGAAAACTGCGGGCTTTTCAGTTTCCCGAAGATGCAGGCCCCATGGTCCATCCGGTGCGGCCGGAATCCTATATCAAAATGGATAATTTTTACACCATGACCGTGTATGAAAAAGGCGCGGAACTGGTGCGTATGGTGCATCTGCTGCTGGGGGAAGCAGCCTTTCGAAAAGGCATGGACCTGTATTTTGATACATATGACGGTATGGCAGTCACCATAGAGGATTTTTTGTCTGTGATGGCAAAAGCTTCGGGCAAAGATCTTGGTCACTTCGCTTTGTGGTATTCCCAGTCCGGCACGCCGGTCGTTACGGTTACCCGCTCCTATGACCGCAAAACCCGGCACCTGACCCTTACCTTTGCACAGCACACACCGCCTGACAGAAACCAGGCACAAAAGAAGCCCCTGCATATTCCGATTCAACTGGGTATCATCGATGCCGGGGGAAAAGATGTGCTGCCGCACAAGAATGCATTGATTGAACTGCAATTAGAAACACAGAGTTTCCGTTTTGCGGATATTGCCGAAGGCAGCCTGCCGTCTGTGTTCAGACACTTTTCTGCGCCGGTGCATATCAAAACCGATCTGACACACCAGGAACTGGCCTTTGTCATGGCCCATGACACAGATGCATTCAACCGGTGGGATGCGGCCCAGACCCTGTTTGTGGAAGAAGTCAGGCAGCTGGTTCACAGTGTACAGGCACAGGCGGCATTGTCAGTATCAAAAAATCTGCTCCAGGCCTTTGAAAAAGCGCTGGCAAACCATGATACAGATCGTTTTACAGACCGTGATACAGACCGGGCCTTT
>JAIVHE010000157.1 GCA_020201255.1 Desulfobacteraceae bacterium | reverse complement strand
TAAAAATATTGACGTTGGGGTGCCACGGGGGCGCAGGTACCAAGCTGACAATAAATACACGAATAGGTACAAATTTTTGGGGGAATATTGTTGATTCCCACACTTTGACCCAATCGCCTGGAAGGCACAGGGCCGAATACCAGGGGCGGATCAGAAGTCATTTTGTCCATGTTACAACAACTTTTTTGCACCTTTATAAACGGTTTCTACCTTCAGGGCGGTTGCTCCGTGTCCAGGGTGCTTTTGGGGATTCCACTTCTTCATGTCATCGAATACCGAGCCCTGGGTATGGTATTCAATATTCCCTTTGACCTGGTATGCGTCCCCTTTTTCAGTGATAAAGAGGATAGAACCCGTACTGCCGGATTCTATATTCCGAATGGTTTTTGAAAAATAGTTGTTGGCAATAACCAAGGTCTGTTCGTCGTATTTTGCAACGCAGGTGGCATAAATGGCATTGGGGATTCCCTGTTTGTCCACTGTGGAAAAAATAACGGGACCTTTACGCTTATCCCATGCCTGGCTGACTTCCCGGGGTAACATCGGCATGCTTTCCTCCTGTTTTAGACGTAAGATATCAGAACACATTTATGATTAATGCAAATTCAATACCAAAAAGTGTGAAAGATGAGAAATGACCATGAATTCGAAGGGTTGTTGTGAAATGCGAGTGTTCGGGGCAGACTATCCGGTATTGCATAAATGCACCTGTCAAATTCAGCCATTATAAGGGAAGCCTAAGCATGGCAACAGATCCTGCAATATGAAATTCAAGCGATAAAAAAACGCAGACTTGCAACCCCCGGGACAGACCATTGTTCGGCATTCACCCTGAACCGAATCCATGCCTGCCAGCCCACCAAAATATTGCCCTTCCTCCCTTCTCTGACAGCCAAAGCAGCTATTTCAAAGAGCATGTTCCAAAATCAAGTATTGAAATGCTATCCGTTATTTTTGAAGGGCGTGAATAATCATGTAGCGGATAATCATACTTGATCGCAAGAATCGAAAGGATAGTCAGATGTTAGTTCCTGGCCCCATATAGTTGAAGGAGGGGGGTGGTGGCATCTTACGGCCCGATGCAGCAAACAAGATTGGATTTTTTTGCACACCACTTTTTCATACTATAGCCCTAACTCATCCTGAACATCTTCCCAATTCCCCATAGTCATTTCATCAACACATCGTGCATCAAAAGCTTCCTTCATTTCCTTTAAATAATCATAAGACTGTAAGTTAACCAACCCGCTAATCATAAAGGAATTGAATGTAATATCATTAGTTTTGTAATTTTTTAATTCTTCACCAAAAATATGAATGGAATCTTTTCGATACTCTGGATGAGATTGAGCTATGTTAGTCATGACCTCTGCGGCAACAATTCTAGTCCACACAGTTTTAGAAGAATCTTTTAGAACCACTTTACTTGTCTCGAAAACGGAAGGGCCAAGCATACCCAATACACGTGGAATCTCACTATGACTCCATTCATCATTGTTTCGATGGATAAAATTAAACAATGGTTCGATCGCTTCTTCTGCTTTCAATTGTCCTAAAACTCTCCACGCATGAACACCTGCCCAAGCATCTTCATCATCCTTATATGACCATAAATCATTACTTGATAAAAGTTGAATGAGTTCCGGTATATGAGTCTTATTGAAGCCATATTCCAGATAGTCAGGCCAGTTATCTAAATAATCAGGTTCTCCAAGCTTAAGGATTTTTTGAATAGGTTTTGAGTAAGTCATAGACATAAATATAATCTTCTTTAAGCCCGTTATTGTTTTGATTCACAATTTCCTCAATTAAACCGACAATATCAGGTTTTGAATTGTAATGGTATCCATTATTTTTTCGGGCCGTGAATATTCATGATTTGGATAATCATACTTGACCCAGGAATTTCGAATTTCATTGCTCAAAGCTATTCTTTCTTTTCATCTAATACTTCCCGTACCTTGTGAGCGAGATCCATCATCCCCACCGGTTTCATGAGCAGCCCCCTGATCCCCGAAGCTTCCGCTTTTGTGCTGTTGGTTCTTTCACTGAATCCGGTGCAGATGATGATGGGGATATCCGGCCTGACGGCAATCAGCTTTTTGGCAAGCTGCATGCCGTTCAAATGGGGCATGTTCATGTCGGTAAGGACCAGATCGAACTGTGACGGGTCTGTTTCAAAAGCGGCCAGAGCATCCTTGCTGCCTATAAAGCTGGTGGTATGGTATCCCAGTCGTTCGAGCATCTGTTTTTCCAGGTGACTGATTGAGGATTCATCATCCACCAGCAGGATATGTTCCGTGCCTGTGGGAAGCGTTTGCTGGTGTTTTTCAGGTGTATCATCTGCCGTTTTTTCCAAAACCGGCAGATAGATCTCAAAAGAAGAGCCATCGCCGATGTCACTGTGGACCCTGATTTCTCCACCATAGGATTTCACGATGCCATATACCGTTGCCAGGCCCAAGCCGGTTCCCCGCCCTTTTTCTTTGGTGGTGAAATAGGGTTCGAATATTTTGCTAATGATCACAGGGTCGATACCGGTGCCGGTATCGGAAACCGATAGCATGGCATACCGGCCCGGCGCCAGATCGCCGACGGGATCATTCCCATGATCCACATCCATTTCCGCAAGCTGAATGGTTATGGTTCCGCTGGCAGGTACAACCGCATGAAAGGCATTGGTGATCAGGTTCATTGCAATCTGGTGGATCTGGGTCGGGTCTGCCATCACCGGCCGGCAGTCCATTTGAATATTCCGGGTAATAGGGATATCCGCTGGAATGGTGGCGCGGCACAGTTTAAAGACCTCCTTGAGAATTTTCTGGATGTGAACCGGTATCAGATGTTGTTCCGACTGCCGGCTGAAAGACAAGATCTGCTGGACCAGTTCTCTGCCTCTGTTGCCGGCCTTGTATATTTGTTGAATATCATTATATTCCGGACTGTCGGGAGGAAAATCATTCAGCATGATTTCTGAGAAACCTACAATGGGGAACAACAGATTATTGAAGTTATGGGCAAT
>JAIVHE010000156.1 GCA_020201255.1 Desulfobacteraceae bacterium | reverse complement strand
CGGGGCATTCCCGTAGGATTTCACTTCCATCCCATGGTCTGGTACAAGGGGTGGGAAGCCGACTACCGGGCGGTTGTCTCCCGGCTGACAGAGACCTTTTCCCCCGAAGAGGTGGTCATGGTTTCCATCGGTACCCTGACATTCATCAAACCGGTGATCAAACGGATCCGGGAACGCATGGCAAAGACCACGATTCTCCAGATGCCCATGGAAGTATGTGCCGGCAAATTCAGCTATCCCTTTGAGATCAAAAGCGCCCTGTTTTCCACCCTTTTTCAGGCATTTCCCGACACCTGGAAAAATGCAGTTTTCTTTTATCTGTGCATGGAAGATGTGGACCTGTGGGAACCGGTGTTTGGCAGATCCTATCCCTCCAATGCGGCGTTTGAACAGGACATGATCCGGTTCTACCAGGAAAAAATTCACGCTGTCCGGCAGAACCGTCAGGCCTGATTTTTTCAATCAGGGCTGATATGATCGGACATTTCAGACAGGTTGATCTCGTGCTGTCCCTGTTTTTCAATTTTCAGAGCCCGGTTCCGAAAATCTTTGTCATCAATTTTTCCTTTTACCCACTCGTGCCAGACATCTTTTTGGGAAGAGACTACAGCATCGAATTCTTCGGACGGATCGAATTTTTCCATCGCGTCATCCGAAATCCAGACACAGTAATTACATTTTTTTTCGCCATTTTGAAAAATTTCAAAAAAATACCGGAAGGTCTTACTTCCAGGCTTTAATCCTTCCTGGATCTCATAATTTTTGTACGTCCACTTTTCCTGCATGTTATCTCCTTTGTAAATTTTATTTTCCCACCAGTTTTTCCAGCACTTTGTTTTGCGCATCATCCAGTCCCAGGAGATGCATCTCACGCAAAAGCTGTTCCCTGGAACCGTTGCCCCCGGCATAGCCGTTGAGACGGGCGGCGGCTGTTGAATGGATAAGGTCTATATGGTGTTCATAAAATGTATTGAGAAAATGGTTCAGGGCGGAATGTTTTAACAGGTATTTCTGGTGGTAATCCTCGGCAAGAGTGAAAGACTGCACCGGCACGATGTCGGTTTGGACCGTCTTGCCGGTGCGCTGTTCCAGGGCATTTTTAGATGCCACAGCCTGTTGCCGCTGTTCTTCGTTGTGGTAGAAGATGGCATTTTTATATTGCGGGATGTTTGTCTGCCGGGTGTAGGCGTGGCTGTCCCACAGAATGTCCAGCAGCTGACGGTAGGTGATCCTTTCCGGATCAAAATCCACCTGTACGGTTTCGGTATGGTCACCGATACGCATATAGGTTGGTGCATTCGTGCTGCCTCCGGCATAGCCCACCCGGGTGCTGATCACGCCTTCGATAATCCCGAACCGGGATTCAATACCCCAGAATCACCCCAGTCCAAAAGAGGCGGTTTCAAAAACCGCCGGCCTGTTCCGGTCAATGGGCGCCAAGTCGGTGCCCGAAATATCACTGTCATTTCCCGCATCATCCCTGGTCCGGGCATCGGCTGAAAAAGCCGGGAAAACCATTAACGTTGATACCATCATATATTTCAGTAGGTTTGCCATATGCGTATATTTCATTTTTTCATGTCCTTTTTTTTAGGAGGTTAAATTAAAATAATAAGCACGGTTTGGAAAAAAGGCAATGATGGCGAATAGACACAATACCAGACCAGATTTCCGTAACGCCGTTGTTGCGGATATTGTTGTCAAAAAAAGGGCAGATTTTTTACATTCAAGTAACTGTGTTATCTGATAATCGGACTGAATAGTTGGGCATATTGAAAGTTCAGTATCCCGCCCGGTTACAATATTATTTTAGAATCTTTACAAACACCGTTTTCCGGCACTATAATCCGGCCATGTGGACAAGATGCAAATACTGGCTCCCCCGCCTGATCATACTTGGTTTTGCCGTTTCCATGGTGATGCCCGCCCCCAAATTTATCACCTCCATGGAAGATGCGGAATTTGTCGTCTGGCTGTTACGACTGATCTGGGTTCTGGCATTTCCCGCCGGCTTTTTTGTACTGCTGGTTTTGACAGATTTGACAAGACGTTTGAAGTGAAAATTGTTCGTGGAGCCGGCGAGCAGACTCGAACTGCTGACTTGCTGATTCGTAATCAGCAAGTCCTTTTTACAAACTTGCCATAGTGAAAAAACAAAAATCCATCGATTATGATATCATTTCCAAAAGTCATCTTCGTTTATTTGGAAACGCCGCAACGCTGCCTTTATAACTGGAACATGGATTTCTGTTTTTTTGCCATGATTCTTTATTGGATATTGGGGGCCACTTTTTGGATCTTTTTCAGATGGTTTCAATAAAATGATTTCAGAACCTTTACCCCGGGTCCTGGCCATTGGGATTACACCAAATTTTTTAAGCTTTTTGATAAAATCTTTCAGGGATAAAGGGGACCGATTAGGCATACAGAAAAGTGTTTTCAGATTCGCAAGTTTTTGTAATCAACCAAGGGGGAACAATTTTTTCTGGACTGGTTTTATTTTTAAACAACGGCTTTATTTCATACTTTTTTTCCACCTGTTTTTTGCATCTGTAAAATTCCTGCCATGCTTCAGAAGGGGCTGGGTGAAAAAGATAGTCTATATTGTCATTTGAAAAAGCATAGTCTATCTGGGCGCTGATAAGGGACACAATTTCCTGCTCTGCCGCTGCAAGTGTTTCACCTACAGCAACAATATCAAGCTCCAGACAATGCGCAACAAAAAGGCCATCTTCCTTTTTTATCAAAATGTTTGTTGTGAAGGATGCATCATTACTTTTGTTGATAAAGTTCTTCATTTCTCCTCCGAAATTCATTGTCCATATATAAAATAACTATCACCACAATATTGATTTCGTCAAGAAAAATAAAATGATAACCGCTGAAAATCCTTGATTTTCATGGAGCCGGCGAGCAGACTCGAACTGCTGACTTGCTGATTACGAATCAGCTACTCTACCACCTGAGTTACGCCGGCTTTTTTAAAGGTAGACCCTATATATCAGGGCTTTTCAGTATTTTCAA
>JAIVHE010000464.1 GCA_020201255.1 Desulfobacteraceae bacterium | reverse complement strand
TGGATCATCACCATAATCTTGTTGACGGCAACCAATGTTCAGGGTCTGAAGCCGACAGACTGAAGCAGGATATTTTCCGCAATATCCGGTTCCATCTCGGACTGGATCCTTTGGAAATGAATCGATATACCTGCTTTATGGGGCTGGCCTTGAGTGTAAAAGAGCGCCTGATCAGCAAATGGATCGATACCCAGAAATACTGCAGAGATATCCTGGCCAAGCGGGTATTCTATCTTTCTCTGGAATTTCTGCCCGGCCGGTTTTTAAAAAACTACCTGATTTCACTGGGACTGGAAACACCGACGGAGCAGGTTCTGTCGGAACTGGGGTTTGATCTGGATATCCTGGAGGAAGAAGAGTGGGATGCCGGTCTTGGGAACGGCGGACTCGGACGACTGGCCTCCTGCTATATGGATTCCATTGCACGGCTCAGGCTGCCGGGTTACGGGTATGGTATCCGCTATGATTTCGGCATTTTTTACCAGGTGCTGGAAAACGGATATCAGCAGGAAAAAAGCGACAACTGGATGCGCAGGGGAAATCCCTGGGAGATTGTCCGGTTTGAAAATATTCACCGGATTCAGTTCTACGGACGTTCGGAATCCTACACAGATATCCATGGACACCAGCGGTACCGATGGGTGGATACCCAGGACGTCATGGCACTGGCCTGTGATGTCCTGGTACCGGGAATTCATGATGATTTCGTTACCAACATGCGGTTGTGGACCGCCCGATCCAGCCGGGAGTTTGACCTTGATTTTTTCAATAAGGGAGATTACATCGGTGCGGTTGAGGCCAAGGTTATCAGCGAAACCATCTCCAAAGTATTGTACCCCAGTGATGAAATCGAAAAAGGCAGGGAACTGAGGCTGAAGCAGCAGTATTTCTTTGTTTCAGCCACCCTCCAGGATATTATCCGGCAGTACCTGGCGGACCACCGGTCTTTTTCCGGTTTTTCCGACTGGGCAGCCATCCAGCTCAATGACACCCATCCGTCTATTGCCATCCCGGAACTGATGCGGTTGTTCATGGATGTATACGGGCTTGGCTGGGATGAGGCCTGGACCATCTGTGAAAAGTCGTTTGCCTATACCAACCATACCGTACTTCCAGAGGCATTGGAAACATGGCCGATGGATTTGATTGCCCGGCTGCTGCCCCGGCATATCGATATCATCCATGAAATCAACCACCGGTTTCTGGATGTCCTTGAAAACCGGTATCCGGGCAACAATGATCTGGCACAAAGATTATCCATCATCGGGGAGGAAGGTCAAAAAAAGGTCCGGATGGCCCATCTGGCAATTGTCGGCAGCCATTCCGTCAACGGGGTGGCGGCGCTGCATTCCCATATCATAAAAACCAGTTTGTTTACAGAATTCAACGAGGTCTATCCGGGGCGATTCAAAAATGTGACCAACGGGATCACCCCTCGAAGATGGCTGTATCAATCCAATCCGGATCTGTCCCGGCTGATTACATCGGTGATCGGTCCGGAATGGTTGTCAGAGCTGGACCGGCTCAAACAATTGATTCCCTATGCCGATGATGCTTCTTTTCAGGCAAAGTGGCAGAAGATCAAGCTGGAAAACAAGAAACGGCTGGCCAGGTATGCACTGAGAAAAACCGGGACAGGTGTGAATCCCAATTCCCTTTTTGATATCCATGCCAAGCGGATACATGAATACAAACGTCAGCTGCTCAATATCCTTCATGTGATTTTTCTGTATAACCATATCCGGCAGAATCCTGGTGGCGATGATATCAGACGCAGTTTTTTCTTTGCCGGGAAAGCCGCACCCGCCTATTTTATGGCCAAACTGATTATCAAACTGATTACGTCCGTCTCACAGATTATCAGCAGAGATCCGTTGGTCAGAGAAAAACTCAGTGTCATTTTTCTTCCCAACTACTGTATTTCCCAGGCGGAAAAACTTATTCCGGCCGCAGATGTTTCCGAACAGATCTCCACGGCCGGCCTGGAAGCATCCGGCACGGGCAATATGAAGTTCGCATTGAACGGGGCACTTACCATCGGCACGCTGGACGGGGCCAATGTGGAAATCATGGAGGAAGTCGGAAAAGAAAATATTTTTATTTTCGGGCTTGGTTCCGATGAGGTGGTGGAAACAAGACAGCAAGGATATGATCCAAGAAAGGTGTACGAAGAAAATCAAGATCTTAAAAACGTTATCGATCTGATTGATGATGGACAGGGGAAAACAGATCATGGTGGATTTCTCCTGGAAAAACCTTGCTGACAATCTTCCCTGGGCACTGCCGCCGGACCGCACCACCATCAAAGTGCGAAATGTCAAAACCCTCCCTGATTCCTGGGTGCCGGTATTGAATAAACTCAAGAAAAGCGGGTTTCAGTTGGCAGTGGCCTGGAACCGGGATGATCCGGCATGTCAACCCCTTTTTGAGCGGGCAGACATGATCTGCCTGAATATTTCAGGCAAAAGCTTGCCGGAACTGAGCGCCATTTGCAAAGATTGTGCTGATGTAGATTCTGCAGCTCTTGCGGTCCGGGTAGACACACAAACTACCTTTGATGTCTGCTGCCAGGCGGGATTTTCTTTTTTCCAGGGGTCTTTTTTCAAACAGCCGGAAGATGTTTCCATAAAAAAAGTGTTCCCGGGAACCGTTTCCAGATTCAAGCTTCTGGAAGCCATCGAACAGAATGATCCCGATTTTACCGATCTTGCAGCCCTGATCCAGGCGGATGTGGCCATCAGCTTCCGGCTGCTTTCTTACCTGAATTCGGCATCATTCGGCTTCCGCCGGAAAATTGAATCCATCAAGGACGCTGTCACCCTGCTGGGCTGGCAGAATTTAAAAAACTGGCTTCGGGTCATTCTTCTGTCAGAAGTGTCGGAATGTCCCCATGCGTCTGAACTGATTTTTTTGTCCGCCCAAAGGGGGAAGTTTCTGGAGCAGGTGGGAAAGGACCATGATTTCTGGGGCTTTGAACCGGATTCTTTGTTCCTGCTGGGCATGTTTTCCCTGTTGGATGCATTGCTCAACCAGCCCATGAATCAAGTTGTAAAATATCTCCCGCTGGCCGACAAACTCAAGGGTGCACTGTGCATGGAGAGCAACAACGAATATGTGCCCCTCCTGGATCTGGCCCGGTGGTTCGAAGAAGCCAGATACGCTCAGATCGATGACATGATAAGCCGGCTGGGTCTGGACAGAAAAAAGGTAAATCAGGCTTATGGGGAGTCAATTGACTGGGCCGGCCGATTGTGCGAATTGTCATCTTAATCCCGCCAGTGCCGGGTTGACCGGACAAAGGGTGAAAAAGGGTATTGCGGTGCCGGCAAAAACCTTGACAACCAAAGCCAGATACCATATTTGTATATGCAATGCTTTGGAATACGTATATTCGGCATCAATACTTTGGATTAAACACAGGCACGATACAATGGATCACCCGCATCATTTTCTGGAAGATTGTCTGTTTTTCAATATAAACGCATTTTCACGGCAGCTGCTGAAACTTGCGGAAACCAGTTTTGCGCCGTTGAAACTCTCTCCTGCCCATGCCTCTTTGATGCTGATCCTGTATGAAAATCCGGGCATCAGTCCCAAAAAAATGGGGGAGCTTCTGCAGTTGAGCCCATCCACCATCACCCGGTTCATCGACTCTCTGGCCAAGAAAAAACTGGTGAAAAGAAAAAGCCGTGGCAAAGCAAGCGCCTTGTATGCCACCGACAGGGGGAATGATCTCAAACCAGCCATTGCCAGGGCATACAAGGCATTTTATCTCAATTACACCCGCATACTGGGAGCTGGTTGCGCCCACAGCCTGGCCCTTCAGATCAACCAGGCCAACGGAAAACTGGCCCGGTTTTCCATATCAGACCCAGGCCATGATCCAGACCTTTAAACTGACCATTGAATACGACGGTACCGGGTTTTCGGGGTGGCAGCGCCAGGCGGACAAACCCACCATCCAGGGTGAGCTGGAATCAGTGCTGGGAATTATCCTGAACCAGAAGATTGCCCTGGCCGGGTCCGGCCGCACCGATGCCGGTGTCCATGCCCGGGGCCAGGTGGCCTCTTTTTGCGCAGATACTGTCATGGATCCCCGGCGCCTGCAAAAAGGGGTCAACAGCCTTATCAAGCATCCCATTGTCATCAGAGAATGCGCCATTGTGTCCAATGATTTTCATGCCCGGTTTTCCGCGGTTTCCAAGGAGTACCAGTACCATATTCTCAACAGACAGGAACCCTGTGCTGTAGGCCGCAACTATCTCTGGCATATCCAGACCCATCTGGACGTTGATGCCATGAATACGTGCTGCAGGTATATGTGCGGTATCCATGATTTTACCTCCTTTGAAAACACAGGCTCACCGAGACGATCCCCTGTCCGGGAGGTGTTTTTTGCCCGGGTGGAAAAACAAAAGGACAGCTGCCTTATATTTACGGTCTGTGCCAATGGATTTTTGAAAAACATGGTGAGAAATATGGTGGGCACCCTGGTTGATGCGGGCAAACAAAAAATAACACCACAAGCGTTTGAAAGGATTCTGTCAGGAAAAGATCGGACCCTGGCCGGCGCCACTGCACCGGCCAGGGGATTATTTCTGACGCAGGTGAATTATGCGGGAAACTGATTTATCCATTGGCCGGGGTGTTAGGCCCTCGGAAATAAATAATTCCACCATCCGACTTGTCCTTTGGTCCGTCTTCTGCGTTGCGCCGATGGGCACATATTCCAATATGCTCCCACCGGCGCGCCTTGAATACAGACCAAAATCCTACGTCCTATGGAGAAATTATTTATTTCCGAGGGCCTTACCTGCTTTTTTTTCAGGGTCTGATTCCGGTTCCCGGATTTTTTGAATGTGCCGGTTGTAATGGGCAATGATATCCCGCCGGTAAACCCTTTGGCATTCAGCACAGGAAAATAATGCTGCTTGGTAGCCTGAAAAAAGGACTTGAATTCGGAAAACGGCATGTTTTCATTGACACACTGCACCTTTTTGATCAAATGATCCAGGTTGCCCACCTTCATGGTCTGTAGGATGTCCATCATGAACTCGCCGGCATGGGCCGGAGAATCCACCCGGGATTTCACCTGGTTTTCAAAGATGGTGAACCGCTGGGACAAAAGATAGCACAAAGAACACACCAGCAGGCTGGGGAGCAGCAGGTGGTAGGAATTGGTCATTTCACTGACAAAAATAATGGTGGAAATGGGGGTGTTGGAAACAGCGGTGAAAAATCCGGCCATTCCCACGATCACAAATGCGCCCGGATGGGTGACCACCGTGGGGATAATCATGTGAAATATTTTGCCCACAGCCCCGCCCAGGGCACCGCCGATGACCACGGATGGGCCGAACACCCCGCCGCTGCCGCCGGAACCGATGGAAAAAGAGGTGGTGAAAATCTTGCCGATTGCCAGGGCGATAAGGGTGGAAATGGCCACCTGGTTGAAAATGGCGTTCTGGGCCATGCCATAGCCGAATGCCAGGGTATAGGGCAGATAAAAACCGATGATGCCGGTGCACAGCCCGCCGATGGCCGGTTTGATATGGTTGGGGACCGCAAGTTTTTTAAAAAACCCCACCATGCCGTAAAACACCTTGACATACACAAAGCCGAACACCACCAGGACCCCTGCCAGCACAATATAGGGTCCCAGTTCCAATGGATTCTGGAACTTGAACCCCGGAGAATCAAACAAAGAGCCCCAGCCAAATACCAGGCAGAAAACACAATATGCCACCACCGAGGAAATGCCGGCCGGAATGATTACCTCTGATTCAAAATCCGGATCCCGGTATAATACCTCGGCGGCAAACAGGGCACCTGCCAGCGGTGCCCGGAAGATACTGCCCACCCCTGCCCCGATGCCGGCCGCCATCATGATGCGGCGCTCTCGTTCCGACAGGTTGAACCGGGTGGCCAGAAACGAGCCGAACCCGGAACCGATCTGGGCGATGGGCCCTTCCCTGCCCCCGGATCCCCCGGTGGTCAGGGTGATGGTGGAAGCAATGGTCTTGATGATGGGAATCCTGCCCCGGATCATTCCGCCCTTGTTGTGGTAGGCATCGATGGCGGCATCGGTGCCGTGGCCTTCCGCCTCGGGCGCAAAGGTGTAGACCAGCCAGCCGGACACGATCCCCCCCAACGCCGGCAGAATCAGCAGCATCCACCGGTTGAACGGGGTATTGGTGGCCGGCAGCAGGGCATGCTCACCTGCCGGTGCATCCGGCCGGTATCCTGCCATCATATCCAGGAAATAATGCATTCCCAAGCCGCACAGATAATGAAAAACAATAGCGCCAAGACCGGCTACCAGGCCGATAAGCACAAAGTAAAACAACCATCTGAAGGCCACTTTGAAATCAAGTGATGCCATGTTCGCAGGTCCTTTCAGTGGTTCAGGTTTTGCGAAGATCCCTAATGCCGCTTACGATGATATCAAACAGGGTCTGAACCTCTTTTTCTTCCAGACAGGAAAACGCTATCCGGATGTTTTTATCACCAATGGAAATGAGGCCCACCCCGTAAGCGTCCAGCAGGTGAAGGCGCAATTGTTCCGCATCCACATCCTTGAGGCGGATACACATGAAATACCCGGAATTAAAGGGATATACATCAAAATATGC
>JAIVHE010000155.1:3058-4709 GCA_020201255.1 Desulfobacteraceae bacterium | reverse complement strand
TGTTTCGATCTGTTTTTCCAGGCGCCTTCTATCCATGCCATTGGCGATGCGCACCTGCTCAGAATGATCTGTGATGGCAAGATATTGGTATCCCATGTCCTGAGCGGTTTGCACCATTTCTTCGAGACCGGCCAGGCCATCGGTTTCGGTGGTGTGGGCATGCAGATCCCCCTGGATATCCTGTAATTGGATCAGCCGGGGCAGCCGGTCCTGTTCCGCCGCTTTGATTTCACCGGTATGTTCCCGAAGTTCCGGTACGACAAAAGCCAGGTCCAGGATCTCATAGATCTGTTTTTCCCGGGAAATGGAGATCTGTTTTTTTCCTTTGAAAATGCCGTATTCATTGATTTTCAGGTTTTTTTTCCCGGCCCGTTTCCGAAGGGCGATATTATGGGCTTTGGAACCTGTGAAATGATGGAGCCCCGCAGCATAGTCAGCCGGGGCAAGTACCCGAAGATCCACATGAAGACCGGACAAGAGAACTGCCCGGCAGAGGGTTTCGCCTCTGGAAATCATTTTTTTTATATCTGCATATGCTGTGAAATGTTCTATCACCTCTTTGGGTGTGTCACTGCAGATCAAAAGATCCAGGTCCCCCACGGTTTCTTTGCGCCGCCTGAAACTGCCGGCCAGCGTTATCTGGTCAATGTTTCTGGTTTTTTGCATATGGGTCAACAAGGGCGCAGCCCGTTCTTCGGCCTCAGACAATAGGATGCGCCCGGATTCGGATGCCATCTGCTCAAGACCGTTTAATACAGATTGTTCTATTTTTTTGCCAAAGCCTTTTATGGTGCGGATTTTTTTGGCCCGGGCAGCTGCTTTGAGTTCTTCTGTGGAGGAGATGCCCAGTTCCTGATACAGTTGTTTTACCCGTTTGGGGCCCAGGTGTTCAATTTCCATTAAACGTGGCAGTTCTTCGGGCAGACGGCCTTGTATTTCATTGAGCTGTGGAAAGGTGCCTTTGGAAACAATCTGCTTTATCTTGTCTGCCAAATCCTGGCCGATACCGGGAAACCCTGTGAGATCTTCTTTTTGTCTGATCAGGTCAGCCACTGGCCGGACCAGGCCCTTTACGGTCCGGGCGGCATTGCGGTACGCCCTGACCCGGAAGGGATTGGCGCCTTCAATTTCCAGCAGATCCGCCATGCGTTTGAGCTGTGCGGCTATGTCCGTATTTTGTACCGGCACGGGTTGGTTGTCTCCTTGCTGTATGAATCACAGGCAATCAGATGTGAAAGGTACGGGTATTCCCCACTGTCAGATCATACAGATTTTCCTTGAATCCGAATTTAAAGGTGTTTTCCGGGCTGCACAACAGCGTGATTTTACACATGTCCAGGGTGGTTTCAAAGACCAGTGTGCTGCCCCGATACTACACATGCATTTCCAGTTTTTCAAGCACTTCCGGCAGCTCCGGGTTGACCCACAGGAGATTACCCCGGGTTTTTATGCCCAGACAGGCTTCCTGGAGAATGTTTACCGATCCGGCCATGGCGCCCAGGTGTATGCCTTCCCGGCTGGTGCCTCCCTGAATATTTTCCAACGCAAGGATCAACTTACAGCAAGTACCACAAGACCAGAAAAAGGAGCAGGGCAATGGTCAAATCAATAACATGCGGCCCCTTAACTGCATAGAATAGATCATCAATTT
>JAIVHE010000155.1:0-3026 GCA_020201255.1 Desulfobacteraceae bacterium | reverse complement strand
TGGGGCGGCATAAAGTGCTGGGTAGTGGTACTGTTCACCCATTTCGGTTGATTAGGCCTGATTCCCTCAGCAGAGAATTCCCACTCATGCCAGACCTCGATTTCCATCATTGAAAAATCCTTCAGCGCTTTTCCCTGATTCGCCTCCCGGATCATTTCATCAAGCGCTCCGCAGCTCAATATCTGGGCCTTCACCTCCTCTTGGAACTCCTCTTTCGTGCATGAATTGACGGGTTTATGGTAGATCCTGCCGGGAACACTACTGATACAAGATGTTCCGGTCCACAGTGACTTCACGTTTTTCCCCAGATCCACCTCCTTCATCCACGCCTGTTCCTCGGCAAACAGGGTCAGGTTGAATTCAGAATCACTCACAATCACCGCCATTCTTTTACGGGGAAAACGGATCTCCTCGGAAAACGCCACCCGGAAGGACACCTGGGTGTGCGGCCCATCTTTGACAAGGGGTTTGAACAATCGGAGAACCTGCAGCTGCTCCAGTTCGGGAGTTTTGCGTAAAATATCCGCCATGGCAAAAGGATTAATGGCCAGGATATAGTAATCACCGACAATTGCCTCGTCGTCTGAAGCAGTGGAAAGAATCTTTGTGCCGTCATATTCAATTTTTGTCAAAGGCTTTTGCCAGTGGAACGTGACTCCCTTTTTCTGGAGACAGGCGATCCAGGGATCGAACCAGTATTCGCTGCTGGGTCCTTTGAGCAACAGCCATCCGTCTTCCGCCCCATGGGTCCATGCCGGTCCGTCCTTATCTGCCCGGTGGTGATGCGTGGGCCTGGTTGTCAATTGCTTCCTGAAAAAATCACCGGTGGTATGCAGACACACCTTGGACCAGTCCGAGCCGATCCACGGTCCGAAACAGGCGCGCCAGGTTGTATAGGCTGTGTTCTTGAGCAGAGGGCGCCATGCCCGGGCTGCATTGAGGCCGCTGTATTTTTCTGTACTGCGGTGATTGGCGGTCCAGGTCTTGGCCATGAGATACGACCATTTGATAAATTCCCATCTGTGCATTCTGAACATGCCGGGAATACTTAACCAACGTTTATCATAGAATCTGGCATGCGTGTCGTCCGGGAAAATGCCGAAATCGATGGGCCGGGAAAGTGCAAGATCGTATAGATTTCCTTTATCGTTCAAAGGAATCTTCTTCATGAGATCAAACGTGTTATGATACCATGGCCCCATTCCGTGCCAGGAATATTCCGTGGGCATATTATTGTGACTGCAGCGGGCACTTCTAAAGAATCCTCCCGGCTGCTCCAAGGCTTCATACACAAAAACCTTATATCCCAACTGGTTGAGTTCATGTGCGGCACTTAATCCTGCTATTCCGGCACCGAACACAATTACTGATTTCATCTATTTTCCTCCAGCAAATCCTATTTTTCCTTTCTGCAGACCAGGAATACCGCCACCCAACTGTATACTTCAAAGGCCGGAGTGTGTGTAGTATGGCAGCCCATGCTTGAAAAACAAGAATTTGATTTTGAAAAATTGCGGTGCATTGCTGCGTGTAACTTCTTGAAATTTATAGTTTTTATGCTTTGGCTGTTTGTAGTGCTAGCTCTTTATGCTTTGTAGATATGTTGCTCGCAGATTTTCCGGTAATGGTAGCCGTAGATGGAAAGGGTGATGGCCATAGGCACCAGTTTTGGTTTTCGGATCAGGGTCCAGAGAATCAGATACCAATAATGGAAGCGCTCTTTTCCGAAAACCCCGAGCCGCAAGGCTGCCCTGAAAAAGCAAAGAAACCGCTGAAAATCAATGGGAATAATGATTTCAGGGTCTTTAAGTTCCATGAATAAGGTCCTGATTCGACGGTAATAGTTTTTTGGCTGATAGATTTGTTTCATGATGGATTGGTATCCGTTGAACAGATTATCCATGCCCATCTTGGGGATGATATTGGTGGTGCCGTCCACATTGTCCCCGGTAAAGGATTCAGTAACCCGGCTTTCCTGCTGCAGCCGGTCAAACAGCCGGGTTCCTGGAATGGCTTGGAGCAGGCCTACCATGGCCGTGACAATGCCGCTTTTCTGGATAAACTCTATTTGGCGCTGGAAAATGGCAGGCCCGTCATTGTCAAACCCGACAATAAACCCGCCCATGACCTGCAAGCCGGAACGGTGGATGATGCCCACGCTTTCCAGAAGATCCCTGTTTTTATTCTGGGTTTTATGACATTCGGCAAGGCTGACCTCATCCGGTGATTCAATGCCGATAAACACGGAATCAAACCCGGCCTTTACCATCATGTCTAAAAGCTCAGGGTCATCGGCCAGATTGATGGAGGATTCCGTAAAAAACACACAGCCTTTTTTATCTTTGCGCCAGTCAATCAAGGCCGGGAGCAGATGTTTTTTCAAATACGCCTTATTGCCGATGAAATTATCATCCACAAAAAAGATACTGCCGCGCCAGCCCGCTGCATAAATATGGTCCAGCTCCAGGATGATCCGGTCGGCTTTTTTTAATCGGGGGATATGACCGAACAAGGCCGTCACATTGCAAAAATCGCAGTTAAAGGGGCAGCCCCTGGAAAATTGAAGGCTCATGGAGGCATAGCGTTTCCTGTTTAAAAGTCCCCACAGGGGCACCGGGGTGTCATCGGGATCACAAAACCCTGCGGCCTGGTATATTTTTTTAGCCCGGCCCATGCTGAAATCTGCCAAAAATTCGGGCAGGCTCAGTTCTGCTTCATCCAGCACCAGGTGGTCCACGGTTTTGAACGCTTCAGGCTCACAGGTAAAAAGCGGCCCGCCGGCTACAACAGTTACATTCAATTCTTTGCAGCGGTCAATGATCTGCCGGGCCGATGTGCGCTGCACGGCCATGCCGCCGATAAACACCAGGTCGGCCCATACAATATCCTTGTCCTTCAGACGTTCCACATTTGTATCCACGAGGCGTTTGTCCCATTTTTCCGGCAGCAGGGCCGCCACCGTGATCAATCCCAGCGGCGGAAAAGCAGCTTTTTTCCCGATAAAGTGTAAGGCATGGGTGAATGAC
>JAIVHE010000154.1 GCA_020201255.1 Desulfobacteraceae bacterium | reverse complement strand
AGGCATACCCGTTATGTTTTTCTTTTGCATTCGGGTTCAAAAGTTCCTGCAGCATGATGTTCAGCTGGATGGTCCCAACATCGGTTTTCTTCATAGGGGTCAACACCTGGCTTTCAGGGAACTGTTTGGCTATCCGCAAAACCCGGTCCTGGATGGTCGAAATATCATTGCATCTCAAAAAAACAAAACCCCGGTCTTCGGAATAGGGGAGAAGGTCAGGCATATCCCCGTTATTGATGTCATGGGCAGCTTTGATGATCCCGGATCCTTCTGCCTGCCGGAAAATCTCAG
Source organism: Desulfobacteraceae bacterium (assembly GCA_020201255.1). Classification (GTDB taxonomy): domain Bacteria; phylum Desulfobacterota; class Desulfobacteria; order Desulfobacterales; family Desulfobacteraceae; genus Desulfotignum. The sequence continues at coordinate 2,750 of JAIVHE010000154.1, read as the reverse complement.
TCAGCTGGATAACGGAAAACAGGTCTGTTTTTATCATGCTATCCGCCTTTAGGCCGTGAAACCCAATCCTTTAGGTTTGGGATATGAGCTCTGCTTTAGCAGGCCACGGCCTTTGTTTAAGTTAATACCAATATGTATAGCCATCGGCAGCATGTGAAAGTCTACAGTACTTCCAACCGATGCCCTGAACAGTGCCGGTCTCGGTCTTAATATTGAAACTTCCACTGGCTCTGACGGCTACTCTTCCGACATAGCAACCGACTTTCTTGCCGGTTGTTACAACTGCTTTTACAATATCTCCAGTCTGGAATCCTCTAACCTTTTTAGTGGGAGATTTGGATCCGGTTCTGGGAAAACCATACTTGTCAGGTCGGCACATCTGTCTACTACCGTGGCCCATCGCCTGTACCTGTAAAACTTGATTGTGGCCCTGAAATAGAGTACCCGGGGTACTGCGGCCGACGCAGGCAGCATCAAGCCAGTGCGTTTTGGGTAAGTTTCTGGAGCACCGGTTGTACTTTGTCAGTCCACCGGAGCCTACCTCTACCGGGTAGCCGTATTGCTGCAATCTGTTGTACAGATGCCAGCGGGTAGCATTTACGGCCGCTGCATCACGTAGCGGGGCTCTGGCCTTTCTCAGTATTTTTGTCAATAACTCCGGTTTCTTCTGCAGAAATAACTCAACCGGATGGTTGTCTTTCAACTTGTTACACCGGTTGCAGGCCAGAGTCAGATTGCTGACTCTACTGGAGCCGCCTCTGGATCTCGGAACTATATGCTCGATCTCCAGTGGTACATCCGTTTTGCCACAATAGGCACATGTGCGGTTCCATTTTTTCAACAGATATTCCCTGACTTCGTACCCGGCAAGCTGCCCCTGTTGGTACTGGACTCCGGATATTTCTGGGTCCTGCATCAGCTGAGTGTCAAACCGCACCAGTTCCATAGATATAGCCTGAATGTTGCTGACACTTTGCAGCCGTTTTACCCAGGTCTCAATATTATGCACTCTGCTTTTCAGGGACGGTGGTAACCAGCCTTTGGGCCGAGTCCTGTTCTCAAACCGGGGTTTTCGGTAGCGGGTTTTACGGTTCCTGCGGTTCCTGCGGCTGGCTCTTCTGGAGTCCAACTGTTTCTTAATGCGTTGACCCCGATGAGCCAACTCCATTGCAAAAAAAATCTCACCGGAGTCCTTCAGTAAAACTATACCGGTGGTCCTGCTACCGGGATCAATCTTCAGCCGTAATGGTTCCGGCTGTTGTTGTGATTCTTCTTTAAGGATAATTGTAAAAGGGTACTTCCGAAACACAGCCGCTTTCTGCTCTGTCAGCAGCAATCTGGCTTCTGCCGGATGTACCGGTTCCAGTTTTCTTTTGTGGGTGTCAAGTACAAATACTTTCAAAAAAGTTTCCTCCAAATTAATGGGTAATGTTTGCCTCGCCAATGTTACAACCGGGTTTAACGCAATTAGCACTGGATTAACCCCTTAGTCCTGTTTAACCAATTGCCGTAGAGCAGAGGGCTGGCAAGCACCCTTTGGTACCTATTTCCGGTCTAACGTAGTGCTACGTGTAGTAGCACTCAGGCTGGTCAGCATGGGGCTTTTACAAGCCCAAGGCATTTATGCTTGGGTAGCTGACCTTCAAGCTGCATGGATATGTATGCATCTTGCCGGCTGGCAAGATCGTTCTGTTTTATTTGGTTCATTTTTTTACCACCTATTTTTAATTTTGATTCCATCGCTACATCCCCGGCCCATAATCCTCTTCATCAATTTCTGCCATGTCGCAAGCCTGCATATATGCTGTTTTGAGTGACTCAAAGTCAGCCTGCTGCTCCATACCTTCACCTTTGACAGCACCCAGCTTTTGCAATGGATCTGCCCATTTCCAATTAATAATGGGCAGATGTTCTGCCTCACCGGCCAGATACTTGGCCAGGGTGCATTTATTGTAATCGTTCATTTCGGCTTCACCAAGATTTTGATCAATCCACGCCACCTCTGATGACAATCTGTCAAGATCAAAGGCTATGGTTTCAGCCCTCGCAGCTTTTTCTTCTTTCCGGGCCACTTCAGCGACTTGCCTTTGAGCGATTTTGACAGATTCGGAACCATATTCTTCCCAAAGCTGATAAAGCTGATCCCAACTTTGTTTAACACTTCCTTCCCGACAAATCCCCCGGATCGTCCCGGTATCCGGATTGTATTTACCGAAAAAATTATGTGCCCGCAATAAATGGATGATAGCGTCGGCATCTTCTTTAGACAATTTTTTTCCAGAACCTGCAAAATCTGAATGCCTGATTGTGCTGCCCTGTATTCTCCAATATGACGGGATATCACCCGCTGATTTTTTGGTTTCCTGATTCATTATTTTTGATTTCCTTGTTAAATTGTCTGCATTGTTTTCCAAGGGTCCGTTTTCGACGGCCATAAACATCGGCATTCCCTCTCTCAGGGCTTTTTGCCGCATCTGTGGGGTGATGGGCAGGGTCCAGGCCGGCAGGCCATTATCCTCCCGGCCGAGGTAAACAAGTTTTTCAATAAAAAAGCATGGGGCGGGGCAAAGGTCGGACAGATTTTTCTTGACGGTGCAAAGGCATATGAAGTCGGCCAGGGCAGTGATAGCAAATGGGTTGTCATCGAAAGACCGGGCGGCGCAATCCAATCTGGTCTTTCAAACAAAAATATTGCCGATCAGTTAGCAACGGCATACCGGGAAGATACTGGCCTGCCGGCCTGGACCCTA
>JAIVHE010000153.1 GCA_020201255.1 Desulfobacteraceae bacterium | reverse complement strand
ATAAGAGAAACCCTTGGAATTCTTTTCAGCCTCATATTCCAGAACTTCTCCCATTGTTGCCTGGGTGCCTTCGATTTTTGAAGACAACACAGCTTCCTGTGTCGTCAGGGGGGTCAATAAAATGGATGCATTGGGAATAGCTGCAAGGGCTCCATCATATCTTGCAAGGGCTGCGTTTGCCGGTCCGATCAGGGGAATCAATCTGTTCCACCCTATCTCTATAGGAGGGAATTTGCCATAATGATATTTTGTTGAAGGCATCAGCTATCCCATTGTCATCTTATTATTTCTAAATATGATGACATATATGTCTGATTTTGGCCTGATAATCAAGGTTAAACAGAAAATGGTTCTTTGTGATTAACTGCTGAACAGAAAGCGAACCAACCCTGCTCTTCAGCATCACCCGCCCCGCCTGTTCTCCTCAAACATCTCCACAGGCATGGGACAGCTCAGCTGCCATACCATCTGGATGGGCCGTTCTTTTTGATAGCTCACATACCTGGCCGGTCCGGCACAATCCCTGCCACCGGGGAGACATCCCCGGCCCAGGCCAGGATTTCCTCTCATTGTTCTTTCCTTTTCAAGCTAACGTTCGGTTAACTTGCCGGGCACGTCATTTTTGCCCGGTTCAAATTTTATCCGGGATGTTTCAGGCGGTATACCTTGCCACCATCTTATCCAGGACTTCGTAGGGTTGCGCCCCGACCAGCCGGTCCAGCCCCATGAAAAAGGTGGGAACGGCATTGACGCCTTTTTGGCGTGACAATTCCCAGTCCTGATCCACGGCATCGGAGAAGGTCCGGTTGTCGATTACTTCCTGGGCCTTAGCCTTTGGCAGGCCCACAGATTCTGTCAGATCGAGAAGCACATTTTTATCAGCAATATTTTTACCCGCCACAAAATATGTCTTGAATGCGGCCAGGTGAAATTCGTGGCCTTTGCCCTGCGTTTCCGCCCAAAGGCCCAACTCCTGGGCAAGCCGGCTGTTATATGTCTTTTTCCTCTCCCCCAGTTCCAGGCCCAGATTAAAGGCGGTGGTTTTCAGCTGCTGCATCATCTTGTCGACATCGACAGGGATGCCTTTTTTTTTAAAAAGTTCATCCAGGCCAATGCCCTCTTTCGGGGTATCGGGATGAAGCGGGAATGCCCGCCATTTAACACGGATCTTATATTTTTCTTCCAGTTTTTCAATACTCCCGGTAATGAAATAGCACCAGGGTCAGATGTAATCGGAAAAGATTTCAAGAACAACAGAATCAGACATGTTTATCTTCCTTTTTTAAATGGTTACCGGATGCTGCCTCTATTTCAAAAACAACGAACAGGCCAGGATGGCGAACATGACACCCGCTATATCAGCAGTTAACGCTGCGGCAAGGGCGTGGCGGATCCTTCTGATCTGTACAGCGCCGAAATAGACCGCCATGACGTAAAACGTGGTTTCGGTTGATCCCTGAAGGGTAGAAACTAAAAAACCTGTATAACTGTCAGGTCCTATGGCCGGATCATTAATAATTGAGGCCATGATCGCATAGGCACCGGATCCGGAAAGGGGCCGCATCAGGGCCATGGGCAGCGCCTCTGCAGGAAGACCGAAATTTGAGGTCACACGTGAAAGTACAGAAACAATTATTTGCAGTGCCCCGCTGGCCTTGAGCATGCCCACGGCCACCAGGATGGCTACCATGTATGGAATAATCCGCAATGCCACCTGAAAACCTTCCTTGGCCCCTTCCACAAAGACTTCATAAATATGAACCTTTTTGGCCAGCCCGAATCCAAGAAATCCAACCATTAGACCGGGTAAAATCCAGGGCGACACGGATCGTCCGAAAAGGATGGCCACAGGAATCAGAGACGCCAAAATTCCAAGAGCCAGAATGGAAACCCACAAGGGATATCCCTTTGATCCGTGTTTGAGCATATCATCGGGCTGATGACCCTGGGGTTTTGTATTGTCTCTATTAGCATCGGCCTGTTTTTGTGCCGAAAATCGCTGATAAAATTTGGATGCCATAATGGCAATGCATGTGGAACCAATGGTGGCAAATAAGGTCGTCGGTAAAATGGCCGCCGGCTCAACAGACCCTGCTGCGGCTCTTAAGGCGATGACGCCGGTAGGCAGCAGCGTCACTGAAGAGGTGTTGATGGCCATAAAAAGTGCCATGGCATTCGTGGCCTGGCCTTTTACCGGGTTGAGCCGGTCCAGCTCCTGCATGGCCCGGATGCCGAAAGGGGTGGCCGCATTGCCCAATCCCAGGGCATTGGCAGCCAGGTTTAAAATCATGGCCCCCATGGCAGGATGTTCCGCCGGCACTTCCGGAAAGAGGCGAACCATCAAAGGCCGGATCAGTTTCGCCAGAATAGTCAGCAAACCACCTTGTTCAGCCACTTTCATCAATCCGAGAAACAGGGCCATCACCCCGACCAGGCCAATGGCTAATTCAACTGCAGCCCCGGCTGAATCGATCATTGCCTTTGAAAGGATCTCCATTGGCATCTGATCAGCCTGCCCGGGAACAAAATGGATCTGCTGCCAGCCGGCAAAGACAAAGGCAGCAAAAACAATGATAATAAATATTTTATTCATTGCACTCCAACAGTATAGAATCGATATTTAATAAAAGTCGCTACAGATTACTGCTGACACGAACTATTAACAAGAACTCCTTTGTTCAGGATTGACTTACCCAAGCCATGACCATGGTGGAGCTTCGCTGGGTCGCCAATACGCAGCCGTTATGTGCGTTCTATTTGGCTATTACGCAGATAGTGTTAAAGGTTCTATTTCAGACAGGTTTGTGTTTTGCTTAGCCTGCCAGAGATCATAACTATCTTGCATTCTCAACCAGCTTTCAGGGCTTCGACCTAAACACTTGGAAAGGCGTAATGCCATTTCGGGGCTAATGGAACTTTGGCCTTTGACGAGGCGCAAAAAAGTTGAAGGTGACACTTTAAGCCGGATACAGGGTGATGGTAAACTCCGGATACGTATGGGTCTTTTCAGACAGGACATTGTGCACGGCCACCTTGATGGC
>JAIVHE010000152.1 GCA_020201255.1 Desulfobacteraceae bacterium | reverse complement strand
AAATTATTCATACTTTATAAAACATCAGGATGCATCGGTATCATCAGGAAGGGTGATCATCCCCAGGCTCTGGACCCCGGCTTTTTTGATCTGGGACATGACATTGACAACCACTCCGTAGGGAACCTGTTTATCCGCCTTGAGATACACCGTATTGGTATCCATATTTTCCAGAACCGCCCCGAGCTTTTCAGACAAAAATACAACCGAAACCTCCTGGTTGTTGATGTATACCTTCCGGTCATTGTCAATGGAGATGATCAGGTTATCTTCATCGGCCGGCAGGGGCGATGCCGTGGCCACGGGCAGATCCACATCCACCCCCTGGACCATCATGGGTGCTGTCACCATGAAAATGATCAGCAGCACCAGCATCACATCCACAAAGGGAGTCACATTGATATCCGACATTAACGGATCATTTCCGGATCCAGTCTGCATTAGGCCTCCATCTGTTTTTGGATATCACGTTCAATAATATTTAAAAGATCGGAAGAAAAGCTCTCCAGTTCCGCATCCAGCACCCGGATACGGTCTGTGAAATAATTATAGGCAATGACTGCGGGAATGGCTGCGGCAAGACCTGCGGCGGTTGCAACCAATGCCTCGGAAATACCCGGGGCCACCACGGCCAGGCTGGCGGACCCGCTCAGTCCGATGCCCTGGAACGTATGCATGATTCCCCACACCGTACCGAAAAGCCCGATAAACGGGGCCGTATTTCCCACAGTGGCCAAAAAAGGCACCAGCTGCCGGAAACGTCGGATCTCAACACTGATGGACCGCCGCAGTGTGCGCTGGATACTGCCCATGGACTGGAGATAGGAGGCATCTGTCTTACCGGTTTTTCCGGCTTTGCCGTCTTTTTTTTCCGACCGTGCCATTTCCAGATAGGTGGTGATAAAAATTCTGGCCACAGGACTTGCCCGCAATGCCTTTGCCTTGGTAAAGGCATCTGCCAGGGTACGGCACTGCCAGAAAATTTCTGTGAAATCGGCCGATTCCCGGAACGCGCTGCGGATATACCGAAATTTAATAAAAACAATGGCCCAGGTAATGATGGAAAAAAACAGCAGCAACAGCATGACAGATTTTACCACAGGCCCGGCATCCGCGAGCATGTACAGCAATCCAATTGATTCGGTGGTCATAAACCCTCTCTTTTGTTACATCAGCATAAGATTTATCCGATTAATTATATGAGACAGCATATCCTGTCAAGGTCAATCTCCAATGAAAAAGCCCCTTTAAACGATGTTAAAGGGGCTTATATCAGTCTTTATAAACGAAATGAAACTTTATTGAAAAAAACAGGCTACATCATGCCGCCCATTCCGCCCATGCCGCCCATTCCGCCGCCGCCGGGCATTGGCGGGGCTGGATTGTCTTCTTTCTTTTCCGCAATCATGGCTTCGGTTGTCAGCATGACAGAAGCAACAGAAGCTGCATTCTGCAGGGCAAACCGCACCACTTTCTTGGGATCGATGACACCGGCTTCAATCAAGTCTTCATACACGCCGGTCAGGGCGTTGTAACCAAATGCGCCCGTACCTTCCTTGACCTTGTTGATGACCACGGAACCTTCCACCCCGGCATTGTCGGCGATCTTGCGCAGGGGTTCCTCGATGGCCCGGGCCACCACGGCCACGCCCAGTTTTTCCTCGCCGGTCACATCCAGGTCATTGAGACCGTCAATGCACCTGACCAGGGCAACGCCGCCGCCGGGAACAATGCCTTCTTCCACTGCTGCACGGGTTGCGTTCAACGCATCTTCCACCCGGGCTTTCTTTTCTTTCATTTCCGTTTCAGTAGCAGCACCCACATTGATGACGGCAACACCGCCCACCAGTTTGGCCAGGCGTTCCTGCAGTTTTTCTCTGTCATAGTCGGAAGAGGTTTCATCAATCTGGGCACGGATCATTTTCACCCGGCCTTCCAGGGCTTCTCTGGAACCGGCACCGTCCACAATGGTGGTGTTGTCCTTGTCAATGGTAATGGACTTGGCCTGGCCCAGATCCTGGACCGTAACATTTTCCAGTTTGATGCCGATATCTTCGGACACCACCTGACCGCCGGTGAGAACGGCAATGTCTTCGAGCATGGCTTTTCTTCTGTCGCCAAAGCCCGGGGCTTTAACAGCGGCCACGTTCAGGGTGCCCCGCAGTTTGTTCACCACCAGGGTGGCAAGGGCTTCGCCTTCGATGTCCTCTGCGATGATTACCAGGGGTTTACCGGTCTTGGCAATTTCTTCGAGTACCGGCAGCATATCCTTCATGGAAGATATTTTTTTCTCGCAGATCAACACATAGGGATTTTCCATGGCAGCCACCATTTTTTCGGTGTCCGTGGCAAAATAAGGAGACAGATACCCTCTGTCAAACTGCATGCCTTCCACCACTTCCAAGGTGGTTTCCATGGATTTGGCTTCTTCCACGGTGATAACCCCTTCTTTGCCAACCTTGTCCATGGCCTCGGCAATGATGTTACCGATGGTTTCATCACTGTTGGCGGAAATGGTGCCCACCTGGGCGATCTCATTCTGGTTTTTGGTGGGTTTGGCAAGGGCTTCCAGATTTTCAGAAATTTTGGCTACGGCTTTTTCAATACCCCGTTTAATCCCCATGGGATTGTTGCCGGCCACCACCAGTTTCTGGCCTTCTTCATAAATGGACCGGGCCAGAACCGTTGCAGTGGTGGTACCGTCACCTGCCATGTCGGATGTTTTGGAAGATACTTCCTTGACCATTTGGGCACCCATGTTCTCAAATTTGTCTTCCAGATCGATTTCCTTGGCAACGGTGACTCCGTCCTTGGTTACCGTGGGGGATCCCCAGGATTTTTCAATTACCACGTTTCTACCCTTGGGTCCCAGGGTTACAACAACAGCATCTGCAAGTGCTTTAACGCCTCTGAGCATAGCTTCGCGCGCTTTGGCATCATATTTAATTTCTTTGGCCATTTTTATTCATCTCCATTCCATTATTTGTATTAATATTTTCTCATTTTTTTATACTTAGAATCAATACGCAGGTTTTTATCAGTTTTCCGGGACCCGGTTTTCCATGACCCGGTTTATTCTGCAACCCGCTATTCGATAATTCCCAGAACATCGTCCTGGCGAAGGATCAGGTAATCCTCCCCATCGATTTTTACATCGGTTCCGCCATATTTGCTGAACAATACCCGGTCCCCGACTTTCACGTCCATGGGAAGCAGTTTGCCGTCTTCCCCCATGCGGCCGTTACCCGTGGCAACAACCTTGCCTTCTGCCGGTTTTTCCTTTGCCGTGTCAGGGATGATAATCCCGCCTTTGGTTTTTCCATCTTCTGCAACACGCTGAACCAGAATTCTGTCACTCAGTGGTCTCAAACTCATGATACAATACTCCTTTTACTGTTTTGGTTTGGTTATATGTTTTTAAAATGTAATGATCAACGTCTGCTATTTGGAAACATCTTTTGTCTTTTCAGATGAAGATGGCGTAGCAGGCGTTGGTTGTGTAGATGCGGATTGTGATTTTTCCGTGGCGTCTGATGGTGTTTTTGTCCCGCCGTAATCGGTGACATACCATCCGGATCCCTTTAAATGAAAAGAGCTGTGAGATATTAATTTTTCAAGATGCCCCTTGCAATTGGGGCAGACCGCCAGAGGCGGGTCTGAAATTTTCTGAAATGCTTCTTCAATGCGTTTACACGCTGAACACTGGTACTCGTAAACCGGCATTATCCTTTCTCCCTTTTAAGCGTAAATGACTGCTTGAAAAATCAATGATAAAATAACAAGTCTTTTTTCCATGTCAAGACACAGGTTTTTTATTTTTTTTACTTTGATCACTGGCCATGAACAACACGCCATTTTTCAAAAAAATCAAATATTTGGTCCAGTCCGGCAATGGATACAGGCTGTAAAATCCCATAGGTGAGGCCATGCACTTTTCTTTCTTCTGCCAGGGTAACGGATGCTTCAGAGGTATGCTCATACCGGTGGCTGAACTGCAGAAACCGCACCACATGCACCAGCTCATGTACCAGAACATACAAAAGAAAGGGAAACAATACCAGGTTCCGGTGGGCGGCAACGGTGGATAAAATGGCAGGATCCTGGACACAGACCGTATACAGGCTGAACCGGGAAGATCCCAGGGGAACATCTTTTTTGCGGCCCTCATATTTGACCACCTGGGCAAAGGGTCCTGTCACCTGTTCATGGAGGGAAAGCTCCCTGGCGGTTTTTATATCATAGCGGTTTTTGAGCCACTGGCCCGGAGACAGCTTATAATAATTGTTCACCAGCTCCTCGCAAATCAGGGCAGCCTGGTCCACCTGTTCCAGTTCCGCCCTGTTAAAATACCGGTCTGTTTTCATTTCATCGGATTTCCTGCCGGACCAGGTAAAAAAAAATGGACATTTATTACAACATTATGCTATTGTTCGTATTTAGCCTGATACAGCTTACCATATCGAAATACAAAGGAGGTGATTTTTTTGAGCAGTGTTATTAAAAAGAGAAGAAAAAAAATGCGCAAGCATAAACACAGAAAACTTCTTGCCAAAACACGGCACCAGAGAAAGAAGAAATAAGCATTTTTTTATGTACGCCTGTCGGGCTGGTCTTTTGCCCTGCCCGACAGGCGTACCTGTTTCGTTTGATTGCGCCCCTTATGGTGT
>JAIVHE010000151.1 GCA_020201255.1 Desulfobacteraceae bacterium | reverse complement strand
GATTCATTTCCAAAGGATCCAGTCCGAGATGGAACCGGATATTGCGGAAAATATCCTGCTTCAGTCTGTCGGCTTCAGACCCTGAACATTGGTTGCCGTCAACAAGATTATGGTGATGATCCAGCATGAAATCCTCCTAAAATTGATTGGGTCCTTCACTTTTACGAGCATACCAATCTGTTGGACGATATCATCCATTTTGCAACAACCATTCCTCGACCATTGGACCAAAACAAGTTTCGCATCATACTTGAGTTTAATCTGATTCTTTATCCAAAACTTCCCGTATCTTTCCTGTCATGTCCGCCATTGAAAACGGTTTCTGGATAAAGGCCACCCCGTCATCAAGCACCCCTTGATGGGCAATGACATTGGATGTATATCCGGACATGAACAGCAGTCCTATATCAGGGTAAAGCGCAGTGATCTGTCCAGCCAAGTCCCGGCCGTTCATTTCCGGCATGACTACATCCGTCATTAGCAGATGAATTTTATCTGCATGGGTTTTGGCCAGGTCTATTGCCTCACCAGGTTTGGCAGTAGATAAAACCGAATAACCTTTCCTTTCCAGCATCATCCGGGTCATTCTCAAAATGGTGGGTTCATCTTCCACCAGCAGAATGGTTTCAGTCCCTCCGACAGCTGCTTTTTTCTCAGGAACGGTCTTATCAGTATCTTCATCTGCAACTAACCGGGGCAGATAGATTTTAAAAGTGGACCCCTGACCGGGTTCGCTGTAAACATTGATAAAGCCGTTGTTTTGCTTGACAATGCCGTAAACAGTTGCCAGGCCAAGCCCGGTACCCTTGCCGACATCCTTGGTGGTAAAAAAGGGTTCAAACAGATTGTCAAGTGTCTCTTTATCCATGCCGCACCCATTGTCACTGACCGCCAGCAGCACAAAATCACCGGGGATAAAACCAGCGTGTTCGTTGCAGTATTCATCGTCAAATGTTTTTCTTTCGGTTTCTATAGTAAGTTTGCCCACACCGGCAATGGCATCCCTGGCATTCACACAAAGATTGGCAAGGATTTGGTCTATCTGGGATGGGTCCATTTTGATTGGCCACAGATGGGCGGACGGTTTCCATACCAGGTCTATGTCTTCTCCAATGAGCCGGCGCAGCATATTGAGCATACTTTCCACAGTATCGTTCAAATCAATCTTTTTGGGAGAGATGATATCTTTTCTGGCAAAAGTCAGTAGTTGTTTGGTCAGCTTTACTGAACGGTTCGCTGCGTTTTTAATCTCATTCAGGTCATCATACAGATCATGATTCTGTTCAGCCTTTTCCATGGCAAATTCCAAATGTCCCAGAATTACCCCCAGCATGTTGTTGAAGTCATGGGCCACACCGCCGGCCAGCCGGCCCACGGATTCCATTTTCTGGGCCTGGAGGAGTTGAGACTGGAGCTTATCGCGCTCCTTCTCAGCTTGCTTGCGGTCGGTGATGTCATGAAAAAATCCCTGCAATTTGACGACTTTACCATTACGCAGAACCGGGTTGCATTTTGTTCGAGCATAAAGGTTTCTGCCTTTTGCGGTTATGAACCTTAATTCCAGATCATAAGGAATTCCGTTGTCAAGCGCCTGCTGTATTGCTTTTCTCAAAATGGGCTGGTCTTCAGGGTGCCAGAAATTAATGGCATCGTCGAGAGGTGGCGTAATGCTTTTAGAAACCTCATGTATCCGGTATGTTTCAGCCGTCCATGTAACTTTCATTGTTTCAGGATACAATTCCCAACCACCAATTTTTGCCATTTGGCCTGTAATATTAAGGATGTTTTCATTCTCCCGAAGTTCTTCTTCAGCCCGCTTGCGCTCGGTGATGTCCTGGGCCGCGCCCCAAAGACCGATGATATTGCCTGCTGCATCATTTACCGCTTCACCACGAACCCACATCCAGCCATTGCTCCCGTCTTCCCTCACCGTCTCCAGTTCAAGTTCATACGGTATACCTGTGGTAGCGGTTTCGGACAGGGAGGTGGATAAGAGTTCCCAGCTTTCGGGAGTGAACAGCTTCATATGTTCCGTATATGGAGGAGGGGGCATGGTCGGATCAAAACCATACATACGGTAGAGTTCCTCCGTCCAATCGACCTGATTTGTAATTAAATCCAATCGCCAACTGCCCAAAAGGGCAATCCTCTGGGATTGCTTCAGGTCCTTCTCACTCTTCATCAAAGCCTCTTCCGCCTGTTTACGTTCCGTAAAATCTCTTGATGAGAAAAGGATTTCCTTTGGATTGCCGGCCTCATCAAGAATGAATTTCCCGACAGTCTCAAACCAGAGATAGTCTCCATCTGCCCGGCGATACCTGTATTCGACCTTTCGGCCATCTTCCCTGTTGGTGAGGAAATCGGCAAAAGCTGTTGCAGTTTCCTGAAAATCATCAGGGTGGACAAGTTCCATGACGTTCATGCCAACAAGTAAATCTGGATCGTATCCCAGAAACCTGTGGGAAGGACCGATGAATGTAAAGTTACCTTCCATGTCAGTCACGGCAACAAGGTCAGAGGTAGTGTCAATAATGTTTTGCAAAAGTTTGGTTTTCTCCCGCAGGGCCTCTTCCGCAAGCTTTTTTTCAGTGATATCCCGGATGGCTGAAATGTGTACCGCTCTGTTGGCAAGATAGAAATGTTCGGAAGTGATCTCTACAGATATCAACCCCCCATTTTTTGTGTGGTAGACACGTTCTTTTTTTGATACCTTTTCCCGACACGCGCGGCGGGTCGCTTCAGGGGTCGTTGACAGATCGGTCATTTTCATGGTTAACAGTTCTTGAACGGAATAACTGAATAATTGGGAAGCTTTATTATTGCACTCCAAAATTTGGGTGGTATTGTTGTCTACCAAAAACATGGCATTCACAGCCATATTAAAAATCAGGCGATATTTTTCCTCTCTTTCCCGCAATGCTTCTTCCATACTCTTACGCTCGGTGATGTCATGCAGGAAGTTCAGCGTTGCGGGCCGGCCCTTAAATTGTATCAGAACCGTGCTGAGTTGGACCCAGATACTCTTTCCATTCTTGGTAATGACGCGGAAGTCGTAAG
>JAIVHE010000463.1 GCA_020201255.1 Desulfobacteraceae bacterium | reverse complement strand
GGTTTTCAATACCTGGTATGAGGACCCGGGTCCTTCTCTGAAGGTGAGAATAAGCATATCGCTGACATAACCGGTCCGGGGTTGGGTATATGCTGAAACCCCGGACCACAGGATGATCATAATGATAGCAAAAGTAAAAAAGGTGCGCATGGTGCCTCCATATGTTGATTTTGCTTTCAATAACAATCCTTGTCGTATTTTACAATAGCCAAAAAAAGACAAGATAAAAAAAAACTTGCCAAAGTACCGCTAACAAGGATATCAAATACCATTGGCTTTTGTAAAGCAGACAGGATTAGGCAATATGAATCAGACGCTGTATCAGAAATTATGTGTGACCAACATCATGAACGGGGTGATTGAGGGTCTTTGTCAATTTTCACATCCCAGCCGGGTAGCCCTGATCTTTGCGACAAGACCGGATGACCCTGTGCTGGTACTGGATTCACAGGATCTGCTCCAGGGGCATGAGGTGAAAATCCGTCAGATGTTTTTTTCTGAAAACGGCCAGTGGCGGTCCAGGGTGGACAAAAACATAAAATGTCAGCCCCCGGGGTATCTTATCCCGGAAAACGACCTGGCCCTGTCCGGTCTGATTTCCTATGGAGGCATCTGCAGTGATTTTTTTTACCAGGCCTGGTTTACAGAACATCATCCTGACCTGTGCTCCATCTATCCCACGGAAAGATGGCTGGAACAGGCTGCCACCCTGCTTGTTCATGATTACAACTCCGGCAGGGCCGCCATCAATTCTTCTGAATATGTATTGAAAAATTATGCCCTACAGGCCATAGCCGATCATATCGTGGACGAAAGAGACAAAAATTTCGGGTATGACAGCAAAATCCGGGTGACATCCATTCTCAACAACATTCTGGATATTTCCAAAACCAAAGAAGAAGGATCCTGGCCCAAAGGGATTTTGTTTTTCTGTGATCCCCGGCAGATTGCCAAAACCGAATTTATCACGAAAATTCAAGAACATGAACGCCCCCAGGTTTCCAATATCAAACATATCCGGAAATTGCTTCTGGCAGTGGAGGACTCTGACCGTAAACTGGTATCTGATGGAAAAGCCATTTTGGGCATCACCGGCGGACCTGTGCCTGATTACGCCATAACCGCCCATTTCAAGGGAGATTATGGTTTTTTGGGCCTGAATGATACCAGGATCGCTTCTTTTTTTGACGGCAGTTTCCACTCCACCACCAGGGAGGCCAAACTGGTGGAGCTGGAAGAATTGCTTCTGGATACAGACATGGACACAGCCACATCCACCATTCTTTTTCAGGTGGTATCCCACCTGGTCCACAGTGCAGGGCGGGCCAGACACGGCTGTACACTGGTTATTGATCTCAATGATCCTCCGGTGCGGTTGTCCGGACATATTCTGGATCCACCCCTGAGTCTTGTAGAACCCCAGAACATTGATCTTGCCTGTTCGCTGCTCAAAATAGACGGGGCCGTCCATTTGACAACCGACAGTTGTATCCATGGGTTTGCCTGTCTGCTGGACGGGCGGACCATCAGCTGGGAAAACATGGCAAGGGGTGCCAGGTATAATTCTGCTTTGCGGTTTTCAGCAGATAATGCAAAGATTATTGTGGTTGTTGTGTCTGCTGACCGGCCGGTATCTATTATTTTTAACGGCATTGAAATCAGTGCATTTTCCAACTGGAGGCCCATCGGCCGGTATGCACCCTGACTGTTCTGCTGTCCCATTGGGTGGACCACAATGACAGCCATAAGGACAATTTTTTTTCCTGGGCCAAAAAGGCCAAAGACGCTGGTTTTACAGAGATTGCAGCACACCTGGAACAAGCGGGGACACTGTCTGAAACGGTTACACAGCAGTTAAAGCAGGCCCAGAAAGTTCTCAATGGATAGGTATATCCACCACCTGGCCGGTCAGCGGCTGATGCTGGGATTTGAAGGTACCAGCCTTACCCCGGATCTGGAAGAAATCATTGAAAAGTTCCAGGCCGGGGGCATTATTTTGTTCCGGTACAATATTGAGTCTCCGGACCAGCTGGCGCGGCTGTGTGCCGATGCCCGGGGCTTTGCACAATCGTGCGGCCAGCCGCCGCTGTTCATTGCAGTGGACCAGGAGGGCGGGGTGGTTTCCAGGCTGCCCAGGCCTTTTACCCGGTTTGCAGGCAATCCCCATATCAGATCCAGGACACAAGCCAGGGAATTTGCCCGGATCACAGCCGAAGAACTTGCAGGCGCCGGTATCAATATGAATCTTGCGCCGGTACTGGATGTGGTGCCGAAGACATCATCAACGTCAATCATGCAGGACCGGGCATTTGTGGGAGATGCCCGCATTGTGGCGGATCTGGGTACTACTGTCATCACAACCCTTCAAAAATACGGGGTCATGGCCGTTGCCAAGCATTTTCCCGGCATCGGCAGAACTGTGCTGGATTCTCACCACCAGCTTCCGGTAATGGACGCAGATATTTCCAGCCTTGAGGCATCGGATCTGGTTCCTTTTGAAGCAGCTGTAAAAGCGGATGTCGCAGGAATCATGCTGTCCCATATACTGTATCCCCGGTTGGATTCCCAGTGGCAGGCAAGCCTCTCTGTGGCCATTGCAAGGGATCTGATCAGAAACGTATTGGGTTTTCAGGGGCTGGTGCTCACCGATGATCTGGATATGAAGGCCATTGGGCATGATATGGCCACCTGTATGAAACAGATTCTGCTGTCAGACATTGACCTTGCCCTGGTCTGTCACCAGGGACCCAATATCAAAAAGGCATTTGATTCCATGGCCGGACTGCTGGCATCAGATACGCAACTTCTGGCCAGGGACACCTCCGGATACACCAATGTGGCGGCAATTTTTTGACCTGGCGGCTCCCAGAAGTTTTTCACACAGCACATCGATGACCGCCGCCTGGAAAGCGGCTGCCACCCGGGCCTTATCTGCCATGGTGGTTACGCTGTTTTCATGGATATAGCGGGCAACCGCAGATTTCAGGCCGGAAAAGCTGAAATCAAAACTGTCCTTTTCCAGCAGAGATCTGGGAAAGCGGATCTGATCCGGATTCCGGGTTCCGGCCAGCGCTTCGATCGCCGGGCCGCCCGGGTATCCCAGATCCAGCATTTTGGATACCTTGTCAAAGGCTTCTCCTGCAGCATCATCCCTGGTCTGGCCCATACGTTCAAACTGGTTTTCAGATCGCACATGGTAGATGTTGGTGTGCCCGCCTGACACCACCAGGCAAATGAAGGGAAATGCAGGTGCAGGCGCGGTCAAAAACAGGGAATGAATGTGGGCTTCCAGATGGTTTACCCCGGCCAGGGGCAGTCCCCTGGCCCATGCAAAGGCCTTGGCAAAGCAGAATCCCACCAGCAGGGCACCGATAAGGCCGGGTCCCCGGGTGGCTGCCACGCCCTGGATATCATCCATGGAAATACCTGCCTGGTCTATTGCCTGTTCCACTATCGGGGTGATGGCCTCAATATGCATGCGGGAGGCCAGTTCCGGCACCACACCGCCATATTGTTTATGGACATCCACCTGGGACGCGATCACAGAGGACAGAATATGGTTGTGGTTTTGTACCAGTGCAGCTGCGGTTTCATCGCAGGAGGATTCAATACCCAGAACGATCATACGGTATCAGGTCCATTGAACCTGTTTTTCACTGTTTTTTCGGGAGGTGATTTCACCGATGAAATAGGCTTTTTCATTCATGGCGCCCAGGCGGTCTATCACTTCCTGGGCAGATTTTTCCGGTACCACCAGTACCATGCCGATGCCGTTGTTGAATGTTCGTTGCATTTCTGCATCAGCCACATTGCCTAAACTCTGGAGCAGTCTGAAAATAGCAGGCCGTTCCCAGGCATCTGCAGTGATAACCGCCTTGCAGACATCAGGAATGACCCGGATGATATTTTCATCAATGCCGCCGCCCGTAATATGGGCCAGTCCATGGATGGGCAGATCCCGCAGCAGGCTCAGTATGGTGGATACATATATGGTGGTAGGCCGCAGCAGTTCCTGGCCCAGGGTGGTGCCCAGTTCCGGTATCCGGGTACTGACCTCATATTTGCAATGGTCAAAGAATATTTTTCGTACCAGGGAAAAACCATTGGAATGAATACCATTGGATGCAAGGCCGATGAGTTTGTGTCCCGGCCTGATATAGGATCCGTCAATAATTTTGGTATTGTCCACGATGCCCACGGCGAATCCGGAAATGTCATATTCCCCTGTCTGATAAAAACCGGGCATTTCCGCTGTTTCCCCGCCGATAAGTGCACAACCTGCCAGAGTACATCCTTTGGCGATGCCCAGAAGAATCTGTTCCGCCACTGCATTGTCCAAAGTGCCCATGGCCAGGTAATCCAGAAAGAAAAGAGGCTTGGCCCCCTGGACAATGATATCATTGACGCACATGGCCACAAGGTCAATGCCGATGGTGTCATGCTGATCCATTTGAAAAGCAATTTTCAACTTGGTTCCCACCCCGTCTGTGGAGCTGACCAGTACCGGGTTTGAAATGTTGGCCAGATTAAGGGAGAACAACCCCCCAAAGCCCCCGATTTCACCCATGACGCCGGATCTGGGGGTTGATTTGGCAATGTCTTTGATTCGGTCCACCAATCGGTTGGCTTTGTCAATGTCAACACCGGAATCTGCATACGTCAATGAATCATTCATGAAAATCACCTTGTCTGGATGGTTGAAGCCTTATAAACCCTGCAATGATAACCATATGGACAGTAAAAGTCAAAAGCTTTTTGACATGGCCGTTTTTATATTGTATCTATCTTACTTTTAACCTGTTTTATATGAAAGCCGTCAGTCATAAGCTAACAGCTAATGGCTAACAGCTGATAGCTTTCATTTTTTGTTGTGCCCGACAGGGCATGGGTGTGTTACTTAGCAACGTCACTTTTCGGAGAAAATAAAGCCATGAAAACGATTCACATAGGTATTTTGGGGTTTGGTGTTGTGGGAACAGGGGTGGCAAAACTGCTGACCCAAAAAAAACACCTGCTGCAATCCAGAACCGGTGCCCATTTAAATCTGAAAACCATTGCTGATATTGATACGGTCACTGATCGGGGGATAGATCTTGGCAATACTTCCCTGGTATCCGATGCCATGGCCGTACTGACTGATCCGGATATTGATATTGTTGTGGAGCTTATCGGCGGAGAAACCGTGGCCAGACAGTTTATCCATACTGCCCTGGAAAACAAAAAACATGTGATTACCGCCAACAAGGCACTTCTGGCAGGATGCGGCAATGACCTGGTGAAAACCGCCCGGAAAAACCAGATGGATCTGGCATTTGAAGCCAGCTGCGGCGGCTGTATGCCCATCATCAAAACCCTGCGGGAATCGCTGGTTGCCAATGATATCACATCCATGTCCGGTATTTTGAACGGGACATGTAACTTTATTCTCACCAAAATTTCCCGGGAAGGGTGTTCGTTTGAAGATGCCCTGAAAAAGGCGCAGGAACTGGGATTTGCAGAAGCGGAACCATCCCTGGACATCGACGGCCATGACACGGCCCACAAACTGGCCATCCTCAACGCCCTGGCCCATGGTATGGAGATCAACCTTGCTGACATCCATGTGGAGGGTATCCGGCACATTACCCCAGCGGATATTGCATTTGCCCGGTCATTCGGGTACACTATCAAATTGCTGGCCATCGGCAAAATGCATGGAAACCATGTGGAGGCCCGGGTGCACCCTACCATGATAAACAACGCCAACCCTTTGTCCCATGTGGACCATTCCATGAATGCCATTGCCATTGATGCGGATGCCACAGGCAAGACCATGCTCTATGGACACGGCGCAGGTATGATGCCCACCGCATCCGCTGTCCTCAGTGATGTTGCCGA
>JAIVHE010000311.1 GCA_020201255.1 Desulfobacteraceae bacterium | reverse complement strand
GGTCCTGAACATGGGAAACCAGTGCAGGGCCTCTGCCTTGTTTTCAAAGGTGGGCATGAAATTATGGACCATATCCAGGAAAATCAGCCAGGCTTCATCATGCTGGGGGCCTTTGAGGGCCAGGCCGTATCCGCCCTGCTGGGCCAGGCTTTCCTTGGTGATGTATTCGGAAAACTCCAGGCCCTTGGATTCCATGCCGATATCCTGCATAAAGGCTGCATCTGCGTTGAATTTTTCGGCAAAGATCTGTTTCATCTGCCGGATACCCTTGCCCACAATGGCGCCGAATCCTTCCCCCCCGGCCATCTGGTGGATCAGTTCCAGGGTGTTGTACCGGTTGCCAAAGTTTAGGTCCATGCCGCCGGTATGGTCTTTTGTAATGAGGTTGTTTTCAAAGCATTCCATGACAAATCCGATGGAGGTGCCCACGGAAATGGTGTCCAGTCCATAGGCATCACAGTAAAAATTGATTTCCAGGATGGTGTGTGCATCAAAAATTCCCAGGTTGGAGCCGCACCCGGCAACGGTTTCATATTCCGGACCGTCCACAAACACTTTGGTGCCCTTGAAAGGACCGGTGAACGGAGAAAAATCCTTGACCCCGTGGGAACAGGCCACAGCACATCCCCGCCAGCATCCGTCAAACCCCTTGTCAAAGATATGTTCATACACCTCTTCGCCGATGACGGCTGCGCCGGGGTGTGATCCGAACTTGAAATTGTGGGTGGGCAGGCAGTCATGGTCATTCATGATGGGAACCAGGTGGGTGGTGCCCACCAGGGCCATGCGGTTCTGTTTGGGATCCAGTGCATTGATTTCTTTGGCATGGGTCTTGGTGACGGTTTTGAGGGCATCCAGGTCAGCAGGATTATTGGTTTTCATGGAAATGGCCCCGAACCGTGCCACCACCGCCTTGATTTTCTTGTCGGCAAAAACGGTACCAATACCTCCCCGGCCGGCCTGTTTGTACCGAACCCGTTTGCGGCCCGCATCATACCAGGAAAAGTTCAAGCATCCGAAAGAGGTGTTTTCAGCCCCGGGTCCTGCTGTGACAACCGACACGTTCACCGGTTTTTCTGCATCAAAATACCGGGTCAGA
Organism: Desulfobacteraceae bacterium; assembly: GCA_020201255.1. Classification (GTDB taxonomy): domain Bacteria; phylum Desulfobacterota; class Desulfobacteria; order Desulfobacterales; family Desulfobacteraceae; genus Desulfotignum. Next base: position 9,528 of record JAIVHE010000311.1, on the reverse strand, counting down.
GCATCGGACATTTCATAGGAGTTGTCCGGCAGATCAGATGCAGAAAATATTTTGATCTTGCTTTCAATGCCGTCAATGAGAATAACCGTGTCCTGATCCGCCTTGCCCGTGAGTGTAATCACATCAAACCCGGAAAACTTTTTGTAGGGACCGAAGTAGCCGCCGACGTTGGAGTCAATGGGAGCGCCGGTAAGCGGAGATATGGCCGTTACAATGCTTTTGCCCCCTCCGGGATACCCCGGGGTGCCCCCTAGAGGCCCTGCGGAAATGCAGATAGCGTTTTCAGGATCATCCCATTTGGTGGTGCCTTTGACGGCATTCCACATGTACCACAAATCATATCCTTTGCCGCCGATGAATTTTTCTTTTATGGCGGTATCAATGGGGGTGATACCGATGTCTGCCTTGTCCAGGTTGATGTGCAGAGATTGATTGGTATATCCCTTGTCGACATCAGCCCGCTCATAGGTGGTGGCCGTTATTTCTTTCAATTGCATGTGACCCATTTTACACTCCTTGGCAATCTGGTTGGTTTGTGTTGAAGATCCGGCTGATAAAACCGGCGATGTTTGCAGCAGAAAATCTTGCTGTCATCTTTACATTGTATTATCATACTATATACTGCCGTTCAAGTATATGCCGCGTGAATACAGAAAACATTTCTAATGGTCTAACCATTATTAACGCATTCATGTGAGCCTGTCAAATGGTTTTTCACCCAATATTTTGGCAAAAATGTAACGGGGGCATTGGCCCCTAACCAGGCAAAAAAACTTGATTTTTTTCTGATTGCCTGATAACAACCCCCATAAAAGAAATTATGCAAGAAAGGATATGTGCATGCTGATAGTGGCAAATTTTTTACAGGCAATCGCAGTGGTGCTTGATTATGGCTTGACTTTCTACATGTGGATTGTCATTGCGGGTGCGGTTCTGTCCTGGGTCAGTCCGGATCCCTACAATCCCATTGTCCGGTTTATCAACACGGCAACAGAACCTGTCTTTTATCAGATTCGGAAAAGACTGCCGGTGAATTTCGGTGGAATCGACATTTCCCCCATTGTTGTGATTCTGGCGATTGTATTTCTCCAAACCTTTGTTGTGAACAGCCTTCACGGGCTGGCACGGTCAATTGTATTATCATAAATAATAAAGGATGTGCCATGGGTGTAACATCGCTGGTGGTCAAACAAAAGGAATTTAAAACCCGGTTCAGGGGATTTGATGTTCAGGAAGTGGATGCATTTCTGGAAGATGTGGCAGCACAGCTGGAATCCCTTGACCGGACAGTGCAGGGTCTGACAGAAGAAAAAAGGCGGCTGGACCTGGAAAATCAGGGATACCGGAAACGGGAAAATGCCATGAAAAATGCCATGATCCAGTCCCAGAAGGTGCTGGATCAGATGAAGGAAAATGCCAAAAAAACCTCCCAGAACATCATTGCCAATGCAGGGGTGGAAGCGGAGAAAATTGTAAGCCGTGCCCACAAGCGGCTCTCCCAGCTCCACAGTGACATCATTGAATTGAAACGGCAGCGCATCCAGTTGGAAATGCAGATCAGCGCGGTTCTGGAATCCCATTCCAGGCTGCTTGAAATGACCAAAGAGGAAAACAAGGCTGCCGATGAAACCGATGCAACCTTACAGTTTATCAACAGAGCCTGAGCATCCTGTCACAACCTGTATACACAAATTGTGACCATGCTGTATTGACAACCATGTAACAGGGGTACACCAATGGCTGATATTGATGCGTTTTTCAAACTCATGCACGAGCAGGGGGCATCCGACCTCCATCTTTCTTCGGGTCAGCAGCCGGCTTTGCGGATCAATGGAGATATCGAGCGTATCAAGTATGACCGGCTGACGTCAGACAAACTCCGGGGAATGCTCTACGAAATTACCTCCCAGGAAAAAATCAAGGTGTTTGAAGAAACCGGGGATGTTGATTTCGGGTATGAAATCCCCGGTCTGGCCCGATACCGGGCCAATTATTTCATGCAGAAAAACGGCATATCAGCGGTGTTTCGGGAAATTCCCTCCAGTATATTGACTGCGGAAAAGCTGGGATTGCCCCCGGTGATTTCCAAGCTGGCGGAACTTCCCAGGGGACTGGTGCTGGTGACCGGACCGACAGGGTCAGGTAAATCCACCACCCTTGCCGCGATAATCGATCAGGCCAATAAAATCAGAAAAGACCACATTATCACAGTGGAAGATCCTATTGAATTTGTCCATAAAAGCCATAACTGTATTGTGAACCACCGGGAGGTCGGGCTCCACACTGAAACGTTTTCCGCGGCCCTGCGGGGAGCTTTGCGGGAAGATCCGGATATCATCCTGGTGGGGGAGTTGCGGGATCTGGAGACCATATCTTTGGCCATTGAGGCTGCATCCACAGGGCACCTGGTTTTCGGCACCTTGCATACCTCCAGTGCCGCCAAAACCGTTGACCGGATTATTGAGGTGTTTCCTTCCACGGAACAGGCCCAGATCCGATCCACCCTGTCCGACGGGCTCCGGGCCGTGGTGGCCCAGGTCCTGTTCAAGCGGGTCGATAAAAAAGGCCGGTGTGCGGCCCTGGAAATCCTGGTGGCAACCCCGGCGGTGCGCAATCTGATCAGAGAGTCAAAAACCCATCAGATACCTTCCATGATACAGACGGGGAAACAATACGGAATGCAGCTTTTGGACGATGCCATCATGGGATTGTATAAAAAAGGGTGGATAAGTGCTGATGAAGCCTACAGCAAGGCAAATAACAAGGGAATTTTCCGGCCCTTTCTTAAAAAAATACCATCGGATTTTACCGAAGCCTGACATTGGTTTTATAACGGGAAAGGCATGAAAGGGGAGGCATGAAAAAACAGCAGATCGATCATATTCTGTCCAGGATGCTGACATCCCATACCAATGTATCTGATCTGAACCTGACACCGGGCAAACCCCTTCAGGTGGAAAGTGACGGCCAACTGGTACCGGTGAAAATAACACCTGATTTCCAGGTGCTGACTGCGTTCCATACCGAAACCATTGCCCTGAACCTTATCAACAATGACCGAAAACTTATCGAAACCCTATTGCGGGAAGGGTCCTGCGATCTGTCTTACCAACTGGATACCCGGGCAAGGTTCCGGGTGAATATTTTTTCACGGTCCGGCAAATATGCTATTGTCCTGCGGAAACTGGAAACAAAAATTCCCACCATCAAAGACCTGAATCTGCCGGATCCGTTTTTCAAAATGGCGGAGGAAAAAAACGGGATCATATTTGTCACCGGTGCAACAGGTTCGGGCAAGACCACATCCCTGGCAGCCCTGCTGGATCAGATCAATGAGACCAAATCCGTGCATGTGATCACCCTGGAAGATCCCATTGAGTACCAGCATACCCAGAAATTATCCACCTTTAACCAGCGTGAGCTGGGGATGGATTTTGACTCCTTTGCCTCGGGTCTTCGGGCTGCCCTGCGCCAGGCACCCAAGGTCATTCTGGTGGGGGAGATGCGGGATCGGGAAACAGTGGAAATCGGCCTGTCTGCTGCAGAAACAGGGCATCTGGTTCTGTCCACCCTCCACACAGTGGATGCAGGCCAGACCATCAACCGACTTCTGGGAATGTTTTCAACCCAGGAAGAAAAACAGATCCGTATCCGCCTGGCGGACACGGTACGGTGGGTGGTGGCCCAGCGTCTGCTGCCAAAATTGGGTGGCGGACGGGTTGCGGCCTTTGAAGTTATGGCCACCAATCTGCGGGTAAGAGATTCCATTCTCAACGGGGAATCCGAAGGCAAAACCTTTCATGATATTATCATGGCAGGCAAAGCCCAGGGAATGGTTTCCTTTGATGAATTCATCCTTTCCCTCTATAAAAAAGCCGATATTGATGAAACTGTTGCCATGGCCTATGCCTCCAGAAAAGATCTGGTGGGCAGGGGTCTGGACAGCATCAAAAGTGCCCGGGGAGAAGCCACATCCAAGATTGATTCCCTTGAGATTGACCGGGGGTATAAAGGGGAAAAATAACCATGAATATCCGATGCAGTCATTGTAAATCCCAATTTACTATTCCGGATGATAAATTGCCAAAAAACAAGGATGCCGTGTTTACATGCCCAAAGTGCAAGGAGAAAATCCAGATATCTCTAGCCAAAACAGTTGCAGGGCAAGCACCTGCAGATGTGGGGACCCGGATGTTGCCCGGATCGGACTTTTCCCTTCAGGGCCGGGAACGCGCCCTGGTTCTGGTTTCAGAGGGTCCTTTTCAAAAGCCCGCTTCTGCTGTTGTCCGGCAGTTGGGATATGGGGTGGAAACAGCTGCTGATCAGGCAGATGCGGCAAAAAAGATAGCATACCATGTCTATCCTCTGGTGGTTCTGGAGCAGGGGTTTGACCGTGGCCCCAAAAACATCCTGACGTATATGAATATGCTGGACATGTCCATCCGGCGGATGATCTGCCTGGTGTTGATGGGACAGCAGTTCAAAACAGGCGATCCCATGGCAGCGCTGCATGCCAGTGCCAATTATGTTGCAGGTCCTGACAGTCTCGGGCACCTGCCGGAGGTTCTGTCTGCTGCAGTAAAGGCGCACAAAGATTTTTACCGGGTGTACATGGATGCCATGAAAACAGCCGGCAAGGCATAGCGGCATCATGATGTTCAGTTGGTATGAACCCTTTGATTTCCAGGAAAGGGTGAAGCGCACGTTCTCATTTTTAAACCTGGGCATACTTATTTTTTCTGCAGTTATCATATTTTCAGAATTCAGATATGACTGGTGTGAGCGATTATTGGGAACCTTTGTGGCTTCCACCAATGACACAAGACCTGAAAAAGGGGCTATATGGGAACTTGGACAAGATACCATCAGCGCCCATGAATCTTTACATAAAATCATCAGCCGTAAAACCGATACCCATCAGTTTGCCCAGAGGGCGGATTCTTTTTCCCATCTCAGCGCCCGCCTGATACCCGGAGAATGGGTGATTCTGGATACAAACCAGTTCAAGCGTCTCTACCGTTCACTGCCCCTGACCCATGCCCGGCAGATCATGGAACCGGCCCGCCTGATCTGGCTGCTCAACGGAGATGTGACAGACCGGATCTTCTGCGAAGGGCTGAAAAACGGCATGAAAATTTATTTTATCAATGCGGAAAACAGGGTGGTGGCGGACATTGATCTCAAAGAAAACACCCTTGCCGCCATTGCGGAAAAGCAATACCTGGAGCCCGGCAGGCTGGAGAAATTCCAAGGATTTGACGGCCGCATTTATCCGGCGGAACAGTTTTTCACCGGGGTTTTCAAGCTGCCCAAGGAGATGATCCCCGACCTTTTGCCCGATACTGATCTGATACTGGATCAGGACGGCACCATTTTGCGTATCGGTATCTGGAATGAAGCCCGGGATGGGTTTATTCAGCTGGGGTTTGAATTTTTGCACCAGGGTCAGCCCCGGGTGTTGTTTGTCCGGGCCAGAGAATGGGCTGTATGGCAGCTGGGACTTGTTCTCAAAGGAGAACACCCATGAAGTACCTGACCGGTATTCTGGCCATCTGCCGGTTTGTCTTTTTTGCCGGGATAATTATCTTTTGTGTCGCTGTTTTCAGCGCCATGGTCCTGGTCTTTTATACGGTCCCTGACCTGCCCAAACTGCCCGGGGACGTAAGCCAGATTATTGAAACCCCCCAGAGTATCGTGTATGCATCTTCGGGGCAGGTGCTCATGCGGCTGGGAGAGCGGGAAAGTGTTCCCCTTGCCCGGGTGTCTGCTGATTTTATCAATGCCATTCTGGCCACCGAAGACCATTTGTTTTTTCAGCACCATGGGATAAACAAACTGCGTACCCTAAAGGCATTGTATGTCACCCTGTTCAAGCCGGGCCGGGTGGAAGGGGCATCCACCATCACCCAGCAGCTGGCCAAAAATTTGTTTTTTTCCTTTGAACAGTCCTATATCAGGAAATTCAAGGAACTGCTGGTGGCATTCCAGATCGAAGCCACCACTGCCAAAGAAGAAATTCTGGAAGCCTATATCAACCAGATTTATTTCGGGGCAGGTGCCCAGGGGGTTGAAAAGGCTGCCAACACCTTTTTTGGAAAATCCGCCAGGGAATTGACCCTGCCGGAAGCTGCCCTGCTGGCAGGCCTGCCAAAATCGCCCACTGCATATAATCCGTTTATCCATTATGACAGGGCCCTGGAACGGCGGGATCTGGTATTGGATCGAATGGCGCAGACCGGTTTTATTTCACCGGATCAGGCAGCGGCGGCGCGGGCAGAAAAACCATTGCTGCACAGGAAAAAAAGCAATGCCAAAAGCGGCAGTTATTTTCTGGACGCACTGGTCAAAGAACTGGTTCGGATCTATGGGGAGAATGTGGTATACCATGGTGGTATCCGGGTCTATACCACCCTTGACTCCCGCCTCCAGGAACTGGCAAAAGCCGCACTGAAACAAGGGCTTGAAAAACTGGATACCATGATGGCCATACCCCCCGGTACAACCCCGCGGCCCCAGGGGGCGCTGGTGGCCATTGAAACCGCAACCGGTGCGGTGCAGGCCATGGCAGGGGGGCGTGATTATTTTGACAGTGAATTCAACCGGGCCACCAGTGCTCGAAGACAGGCCGGCAGCGGATTCAAACCATTTGTGTATTATACGGCATTTGCCAGGGCCGGTTATCATCCCGGAACAGTGATGACCGACCAGCCGGTGACCATTCCGGTTGTGGGAGCCCCTGACTGGCGGCCGCAAAATTTTGGGCGCAGATTCACAGGAAAGATGGTATTAAAATCCGCCCTGACCCATTCGGTCAATACCATTGCGGCCCAGCTGGTCCAGATTACAGGTCCTGAAGCGGTTGTGGAAACGGCTAAAACATGCGGCATAAAAAGCCCTATGGAAAATGTTTTTTCCATTGCACTGGGCAGTGCCGGCGTAACCCCCATGGAGATGGCCGAGGCGTTTTGTGTGTTTGCCAACCTAGGCAGGCACCATGAACCATTTTTATTCTGGCGGGTGGAGGATGCCTTTGGCCGGATCTTGTTTGAGCGTATTGTCCAGGACCACCAGGCGCTTGATCCGGCAATTTCCTATCAGGTCGTGGATATGATGAAAGCAGTTGTGGAAAATGGTTCAGGCAGAACGATACGGGAACAGGGGTTTACACGTCCATGCGCAGGCAAGACCGGCACCACCGATAATTATAACGATGCCTGGTTTACCGGCTTCACGCCCACCCTGTGTACCTCTGTGTGGACCGGATTTGACAGAAAGCAGCGTATGGAAGATAAAAACGGCACAGGCATTACCGGCGGCAGGGGGGCTGCCCCCATCTGGGCGGATTTCATGATCCAGGCCCTGGCCGGAGAACCGGAACGAAATTTTCCCATTCCCGAAAATATCCGGTTTGAACAGGTAGATCCTGATACCGGGTGCCGGGACGTATCCCGTGACAGTCAGTCTGACATCCGTATCGCCTTGAAATCCGGCCAGACAGTTTGTGGACAGGAGGCACCATGATCTGGTATGTGCGTAATATCAGTGTCAGACTCTGGGTGACCACCCTTTTGGTAATCCCTTTCTGCTTTTATGTGATGCCCGGGGTCAGGCAGATTTTTCCGGGCATGGGCTTTGTTCTTTTTGCCCTGGGGGTGGGGGCTGTCTGTTATGGAATAGTTGATTTTCTGATGCATTTTTTTGGCAGAAAACTGATTCAAAAGCTGATCCGGGAAGCAGAGATGTGGGAGCGGGCAGCAATCCACAACCGGTCCCAAAAAAAATATTTCCAGGCTGTCAGAATATACGATTCGTTTTTGTTGTCCCCATTGTCTGTCGGAAAAATAAACACCCGGTTAACCGGGGCTTTGGCCAGATTTTCCCTGACATTTGACAGAGAAAACGGCATTTTCAGGCAGGCACCCATTGCCTATCTTCAGCGCAATCTTTGGGATGATACCCTGGCGGCTCTCTGGCTCAAAAGGCTTTGCACAAAAGGTGCAGTAGGTGATCAGGAGCAGGATCTGCTGACCCGCCTTGCAGATATCCATCATGCCAATATGACATTGGTTCCTTTGCTTACCAGGCTTTTTTTGCATCTGGAACGTCTGGATTTTGCCGCCAAGCAAATATATGCCCGTGCCATGGAAGATGCGCAATTACAAAAAGAATATGGAAAAAAGATACATCTTCTTTTGAAAGAATCCCTACAAATTTTTGATGATGATGCTGCATACCCGGTTCAGAACGTGCAGCCGCATTCCATATCTTTCATTGACAGACAGAAGGTGTCCGATTTGCGCAAACCGCTTTTCACAGGCATCCGATATCTGGTACGGTATGTTTGGATGCTGCTGGTATCTGGATGGGGTTTTGTAAGACGGTATTTCGGCCTTGTAGTGATGCGCATACAGACGGAAAACAAATGGCGTGTTTACTTGAAAGCAGGTGCCCTGGGAGTATTGTCATTGGGGCTGCTGGTGTTTGTGTACAATACCATTTCTCACCTGCAAAAATCCAAAGCAGTGGATGAGGTTGAGGTCATCATTGAAAAAATTGAAAAAAAGGTTCCCAAACCTTTTACCATCCAGGTGGCCGCTTATTTGAAACAGTCCCATGCAGATCAATATCTCAAGGTTCTCAAGCAGGAAGGGATAGCAGCCCGTATAAAAAAAACAGATGGCGGCGGCAAAACCTGGTATCTTATCCAGGTGTCTGAATTTACTGACAGGGCAGCAGCCACAGCCTATGGCAACCAACTGAAAGCACAGAATCTCATTGAAGATTTTTTTGTCAGTAATACATAACTATAGTATGGAGGCAGATGATGATTGTCATTTCCAATGTTACCTATCCCCCTGAAAGTACCCGTGAGATTGCCAACCGGTATCTCAAGGCACCGGTCCTGCCGGATTTTATTACCAAAAAAGGCCCTTATATTTCAGCCAGCAGGCAGTCCGGGATGCATTCCATCACCTATTATGAGCTGGAAAACAGCCGTCTGGCTGAAGGTCTTCAGGCCATTGGAGAAAGTCTGGCCATTTACTTTGGGGTGCCTGGATACCAGTATGAAATAAAACCGTATTTTGAACTGGAAGAAGGGTTGACCATACTGGGTCTGTAAAAGTTTTACCGGCAAGGACATCTTTCGGGCCTGTACCGGGACCGGGATTTTTTTGGGCCTGTATCGGGGCTGGGGTTTTCTCAACGCCCGGGTCATACAAAAAAATTGCGATTGGGTGTAGACAAAATGTCGGGGCACGGGTCTAAAAGCGAGTGAATGTTGTCTTTGAGCTCTTCCATGGTCCTGGCCTGGTTTAGCTGTTTTAGTAAAAAATGGGAGAACTTGAAATTGGCACAGAAATAGGGTGCGAATTTTTTGAACAGCTTCAGGCTAAACGGCATGTCATAGTGTTGCTCCAGCAAGGATGCCATGCGTATGGCGGTTGCATGGTAGATGCTGTTTTCAAAAACTATTCCCTTTGTCCATTGGGCAAAAATCCAGGGCCGGGCAACTGCCATTCGGCCCAA
>JAIVHE010000310.1:10802-16404 GCA_020201255.1 Desulfobacteraceae bacterium | reverse complement strand
GTGCCCCGGCATCTGTTTGTGAGCGAGGCCCTGGTGGACAGCGCGTATGGGGATTTTCCCCTTCCCATTGGCGAGGGCCAGACCATTTCCCAGCCCTATATTATTGCAGAAATGACCCAGAGTCTGGAGCTTAAAGGGTCTGAGCGGGTCCTGGAGATCGGTACCGGGTCCGGATACCAGGCTGCTATCCTGGCACATATGGTGTACCGGGTGTATACTATCGAACGGAATCATCCCCTTTTTTTACAGACCAGGCAACTGTTTGACCGGCTCAGGATGCACAATGTCGTGACCCGCTATTCCGACGGCACCCAGGGCTGGAAGGAAGAAAGTCCCTTTGATGCCATCATCGTAACGGCCGGGGGAAACAAAATTCCCTCGCCCCTGGTGGACCAGCTGGCCCCGGGCGGGCGGCTTGTCATGCCGGTGGGCGGACATTTTTCCCAGGAATTGATCAAGCTCACCAGAACCGACACCGGTATCAAACAGGAAAATCTGGGGGGATGCCGGTTTGTCAAGCTCATCGGTCAGCACGGGTGGAATGAATAAGAGCCGATCCATGCCCGTTTTGGTGAAGGATCTGCTCATGGGATTCTGCCTGGGAGCGGCCAATATTATTCCCGGGGTTTCCGGTGGTACTTTTTTGCTGATTTTCAATATTTACGGGCGGGTTTTCGGTATTGTAAACCGCATCAACAAATCCTGCCTGTTACGGGCCTCGGGCCTGGGCGGGCGGTTTTTGAAATATCTGGGACAAAAGGGCACCACCCGGGCCATTACCGGTTTTCTGGTGGAAAATGATTTTTTGTTCCTGTTCAAACTTTTGACAGGTGCCTCCATCGCCATCCTGGGGCTTTCCACTTTGATGACCCACCTGTTGACCCATTATTTTTCTTTGACCTATGCGCTGTTTTTCGGCCTGATTCTGGTATCTGTCCTGATCCCTGTAAAACTGTTCCGGCAGGTCCGGGCTTATCTGTTGATTTTTGTGCTTTTCGGGGCGGGCATCACCGTGATGGTATATCTCCAGGTCAATCCCTATGACAAGATGAAACACAAATCCGCCCTGCACCAGATGCAGTATGAAAACCAGATCACCGGGCAGGGGGGGCAGACAAGTAATGATACCAAACTGCCTGGAGGGCTGCCGGCACCTGGTGCACAATACCTGTATGCGGCTCTTTGCGGGGCGGTATCCATTAGTGCCATGGTGCTGCCCGGTATCAGCGGATCCCTGGTGTTGATCCTCATGGGAGCGTATTATGACGTGCTTTCCGCCATATCTGCCCTGCCGTATTTTGACATGGATGCCGTGGTGTATCTGGGATGTTTCAGCTTGGGGATTGTCCTGGGCGGCCTGGTGTTCGCCCGGCTGGTAAACTATGTTTTCCAACGATACTATGATACCACCATGGCGGTACTGCTGGGATTGATGGTGGGGTCTTTGTGGGCCTTGTGGCCTTTTAAACAGGTGGCGGTACTGGACACCCATTTTGTCAAGGAAAACGGGGGGGTCATCATGCTGGAAAATGTCCGGGTGTACACCAATGTCAATGTGCTGCCGCCGGTTGATATACAGCTGCTGTGGGCCTTTGGCCTGTTTGTTTTGGGGGGCGGCATCATGTACGGATTTTTGCGCTCCCAAGCCGCTGTGCCGTCATCATCTGCCTGAGGAACGGCGCGGTTTTTTGTGCCGTCAACATCGGTCTGAGGAACGGTATGTTTTTTTTGCGCCTTCAACAGGTCTCGGGAGTGAATGCTACCACCTGATCAATACTGGCGGCATCGGCAAAGAGCATGACAAGCCGGTCAACACCCAGCGCGATGCCGGCACATTCAGGCAGGGCATCCAGTTGCGAAAGAAAGGCTTCCGGCAGGGGCAGTGCCGGCAGACTCTGGCTGGTCCGGATCTGATTTTCCATCTCAAACCGCTGCCGCTGGGTCTGTGCATCGGTTAATTCGGAAAACCCGTTGGCCAGTTCAATGCCGGCCATGTAAAATTCGCACCGCTGTGCCAGGGACGGATCTGTTGGATGCAGCGCTGCCAGGCTCGCCAAAGAGACGGGATAATCCATGAGAAACACCGGCCGTCCGGTGCCCAGGCAGGGCTCAATGTCAAACCCCATAATTTCGTGAAAGCTGCCGTCTGCCAGGGCCTGGTCACAGGATTTTTTTGCAAAGGATTCAAAGGCCTGGTGCACGGTCATACGGTCAAAGGGCTGTTCCAGATCCAGGGTCATTCCCTGATAGGTCAGGCGGTCATCCATGCCCAGTCCGGAGGCAATATACCGGACCAGTGCCTGACACTGGTCCATGAGATCAAAGTAGGTATGGCCTGTCCCATACCATTCCAGCAGGGTAAGTTCAGGCAGATGCAGATCTCCCCGTTCATTTTTGCGAAAACATTTGCAGATCTGAAATATTTTTGGATACCCTCTGACCAGCAGCTGTTTCATATAGAGCTCCGGAGATGCCATGAGAAACTGTTTTTCAGCGATCACCGGATCAATATGGGCTTCGGGAATGATGGCAGGGCTTCTGACGGGAGTTTCCACTTCCAGATACTGGTGCCGGTAAAAAAAATCCCGGATGAACCGGATCACACGGGATCTGGTCTCAAGGTGAAGACCTGTGCCTGGTGGATTCATGGCCGGAACAGTCTATTTTACATGATAGGAATCGTTGGGCCGGTCCATCAGATAAATGCGGTCATATTTTCCGTCTGGTGCGGTTTCATAAAATTCATATCCTTTTTCAATGCAGTTTTTGCAGGCATTGATGGGAATATGCACCCCCAGGATGTGCAGGCCCGGCATTGCTCTGGAATCAATTTCAAAGCTGCCCCCGCAATCGGCACATATCCTGACCCTTTCCTTTTGCCGTTCAAATATATTGTCGGTGTCATAATAGATTTCTTTGTGCCGCACCTGCAGTTCCCCCGGCGTCCCGGCGGCCTTTCGCAGCTGATGCCGCTGGGCCCAGAAACTGTTGATCTGGTCAATGGTTTTCTTGATTTTGTCGGTGATGCTCACAGACTGTTTGAGCTTTTCCGGGTTGTAATCAGGTTCCACTACACCGCTGTAGTCAACACCGGCCATGGCCAGAATGATTCCTAAGTTGACATAGGGCAGGGCCCCTTCAATGGCATATCCGCCTTCCAGAACGGCAATGTCCGGTTTCAGCAGACTGGTCAGCTGGGCATATCCCTGGGCACAGAAATTCATATTGGTCAGGGGGTCTGTATAATGGTTGTCCTGACCGGCGGAATTGATCACCAGATCGGGTTTGAATTCATCCAGCACCGGCAGTACACAATGGTTGATCACATACAGATATCCTTCGGTGGAGGTGCCCGGGGGCAAAGGGATGTTCAGATTGGAGCCTTTGGCATTGGGTCCTCCCAGTTCACCGGGAAATCCGGTTCCCGGAAACATGGTGCGACCGTCCTGGTGCATGGAGATAAACAGCACATCCGGATCATGCCAGAAAATATTATCAGTGCCGTCCCCGTGGTGGCAGTCGGTATCTATGATGGCGATGCGTTTGACACCGTAACGGGTGCGGATATATTCCACCATGATGGCTTCCATGTTGATGTGACAGAATCCTCTGCCACCGTGGGAAACCCGCATGGAATGGTGACCAGGCGGCCGGACCAGGGCAAATCCGTTTTTGACTTCTTTGCCCATGACCGCATCGGCAATGACCTTGGCGCCGCCGGCACTGATCAGATGGGATTCCGTGGTGATGGACGCTTCGTCCGGTACACAGAACTGTGCGCGCTGGATATCTTTGGCAGTCGCCAGTATTGGTTTGTATTCCATGATGCCGGGGATGTCAAACACCCCTTCTTCCATAACCTGGTCCTGGGTATACAGCAATCGTTCTTCACGTTCCGGATGGGTGGGATCAATAGCCCAGTCAAAGGCGGGAAAAAATACCAGTCCTGTTTTATGTATTGATTTTAACATGATTTTCCCCTTTCGTGTAACACCGTTTCATAGCCTTTGATCAGTCCTGGTTTGAGTTGCATCTTGGTGCGAAAGATTTTTCCCCTGGGAGAAAAATTTCTCACGATATTGAATTTCTGGTACTCCACCACTTCCACTTCATCCATATTTTCAGGGTCTGCACCGGAATTGATGGCTTTTTCTTTGAGCAGGTTATAAGCGGTTTCCATGAGATCATCTTCGGAAAAGGTTTTGGAGACGGGTTCGGCAAAATCTTCTTCATGGGCCGTGACAATGCCCTGTTCCGTGTCGGCGTACAAAGACACCTCACAGGTGGTTCTGGCCAGAGCGGCCCCCACTGCATTGGCAACGGCGGAGTTCGGGACCGCAAGGGTATCGATCTGGTAGAGGTCTTCAATTTTTTGTGCAAAATAGGGGGCGGGTCCCCCCAGTACCAGAATTTTCTGGGGGCTGAGTTTGTATCCCTCCAGAAAATCATGCACCGTGTACACCGGCTGGGAATTGATCTGATCGATCATTTCAAAGGTTTTTTTCAAAATGATGGTGCAGCAGGTTTTAAAGACTTTTTCAGCGGCCTGTTCATCGGAAAGCCCCAGCCCCTCGGCAATGGTGTGGATGCCGGCCAACGCTTTTTCGCGATTGCCGGTATCCATGACATTCAGCACCACCATGGCATCCGTTGGGGTGGGCAACGGTCCGCCAAAGGCCATGGCAGGTCCCTGCCGGTCCGGCCCGATGGTGAGATTGCCGTCAATGACCCGCAGGGCACTGTCACCGCCGATCCCTTTTGAATCGGTGCGCAAGGATCGGATCAGGCTTTTGTAGCGCCCCCTTTGAATACCCACCGGTTCCAGCAGCGGGGCCTTGTCCACCAGAAAGGCAATGTCCGTTGTGGTGCCGCCGATATCCAGAACAATGGCATCCTGGCCTTCGGGGGCGTATGGAATAGCGCCCATGATACTGGCAGCCGGGCCTGATAATACGGTTTGACCGGGAAAATGCATGGATGCTTCCAGGCTCATGGTACCGCCGTCAGCTTTGAGAATCTGGATGGGAACGGTCAACCCTTTTTCAGCCAGGCTTTTTTTCACCGCTTCAAAAAAAGATTTGTGCAGGGAAAATACGGCTGCGTTCAGATGGGTGGTGGCGATCCTTCTGGGAAAGTTGAGATTTCCCGATACATGGTGGCCCAGAAAAACCTTTTTGAAATATTTATGAATGATCCGTTTGATCAAAATTTCATGGGACGGATTTCGCACGCAGAACTTGCTTACCACACCCACGTATTCAATACCGGCAGCCACCAGTTTTTGTGCGATATCCTTGATCTGCATTTCATTGACCGGAGCTTTTTCGCGTCCCCTGTGGTTGATTGATCCGGATACCGGATAATATTGTTCCCCTGTGCGAAAAAATTCCGGATCTATGCCTGGTCCGGCTGAAACAATCATGCCCACCGGTTCCATGGTCTGCTGCACAATGGCATTGGTGGTGAGGGTGGTGGAAATAACCGCACGTTTGATCCGGCCGGGATCAACGGATTCAAGAAGCTGGGTAAATCCCGAAAGAACGGTGTTAAAAAGATCAGCATGGTCTGTGGAAACCTTCACACTTTTTTCGATGCCCCTGCT
>JAIVHE010000310.1:0-10657 GCA_020201255.1 Desulfobacteraceae bacterium | reverse complement strand
ACCGCCAGTGCTGACAGTCTTCCTTTTGCCAGATCATCAGCCACAGCTATGGTGGAGAGAATGGAAATCCCCGCATGGTTGAGTATCCCCTGGATTACGGAGACAGAAGAACCCATGGTCATGCAGGTATGCAGTTTTTCCGGATCATATCCGGCGGTTGTCATGCTTTTGCGTATGCTCTGCCAGGTGCCGGAACCGGTCTCCCTTGCAATAAACGGCTCATCAGTCAATTTGTTATAATCGATTGCAGACAGGTGTGCCCATTTGTGCCCTTGCGGTACAATCAGCTTCATTTCATCTGCCAGCAGAACTTTCTGAACAATGGCTGCATCTTTTGTCCGGGCACCCACCACCCCCAGTTCCACCCGGCCGGTTTTGACATCTTCAATGATCTGCCGGGTGTCTCCCGCATGCAGCGACACCAAAACGTCAGGGTAGGCTTTGGTAAAAGGTCCCATGAGTCCGGGAAGAATATAGCCGGCTGGTATGGTGCTGCCGCCTATGACCAGGTTGCCTTTGGTACACCCGATAAAATCGCGCATGGCGGATTCGGTCCTGTCCCGGAGGGCCAGCATTTTTTTTGCATGTTCCAGCAGTATCCGGCCGGCCTGTGTGGGTTCTGTTTTTTTGCCCAGCCGGTCCAGAAGCCGGCATTGAAAATGGTGCTCCAGATCCTTTATATGAGAGGATACGGTGGGCTGGGACAGATTGATGACATGGGAAGCCTTTGAAAAACTTTCTTCTTCCACCACAGTGACAAAAATCTGGAGCTGCCAGAGATCCATATTCACCGGGTGCCTTTTTTTGTAGGTTTCAGGCGCAGTTTGTCTTCAAGCAATGGAAATTTTTCCATGAGTTTTGTTTTCACCGGTTCCGGGACCATATCCGAGATATCCCCCCCGAACTGGGCAGCTTCCTTGATAATGGAAGAAGAGGTGAAAATCCATCTCAGTCCGGTCATAAGAAATACTGACTGCACATCTTTATACAGTTTTCTGTTCATCAGAGCCATCTGAAATTCATTTTCGAAATCAGATATGGCCCGCATTCCCCGGATAATGGCAACTGCTCCTTTGATGCGGGCATATTCCACCAGAAGCCCGTCAAAGCAGTCCACTTTCAACGCATCATTGCCGTTGAAACTGTGCTGGATCATTTCCAGTCTTTCGGCAGTGGAAAAAAGCGATTTTTTGGAAGGGTTCCGAAGGATTGCTACAATTACTTCATCAAAAATTTCCAGGGCCCGCTGGATCACATCCACATGGCCGTTTGTCAAAGGGTCGAATGATCCGGGATAGATGGCGATTCTTTTTTTGGGTGGCATTATTTTCCTTATGGTTAATGCTGTTTTCTGGTTAAAAAGGAAATGGTTGTTCTTGAGTATTTATTTTGCCGGTAAATGTCAAGTCCGTTCAGGGTATGGGGCAGGATTTCTTTGGTAGCATGCTCGGCTACAACGATGCCCCCATCAGATAAAAGAGAAAAAATGTTTTGGTTTTCAAGAATATTGCTCACATAACCCCGGTCATAGGGCGGGTCCATGAAAATCAGATCAAAGCAGTGGCTCATGACGGATGGGGGAAGCAGGCCGGTGAAAATGTCATGGCGGATCAGGCTGGTTTTTTCAAAAAACCTGCAATTGTCGATATTGTGCCCGATAATGTTGCAGGCGGCAGCAGATATATCCACAAACACGGCATGGGCGGCCCCCCGACTCAGGGCCTCAAGGCCTAGTGCACCGGTACCGGCAAAAAGATCCAGCACTTTCGCCTTTTTTACCTGTGGTCCCAGAATATTGAAGATCGTTTCTTTGATACGGTCTGAGGTGGGTCGAATATCCCGGCCTTCCAAAGCGGTAAGTTTTCTGCCCCTGCAGGTGCCGCTGATGATTCTCATAAGATGGTCCGGGTCAGTTCAGCTGTTTTTTAATAAACCGGGTACTGGTGCCCAGTGCTTTGGCAACGGCCGGTATATCGCCGTGGGCCTGCGCTACCTTGCTTTTGACATATTCTTTTTCAAAAGCTGTCCTGGCCTTGTCCAGATTATTGATGGAGAACAAATGTCTGCGTTCTCTGGTCGGGGTGGTTTCAAACTGCGGATTATAGGGGTGGGGCAGGTCTGTGACGTCAATGTGGTTTTCCCGGACCATAATGGACAGACGTTCTACCAGATTTTTGAGTTCTCTGACATTTCCCGGCCAGGAATAATCGGCCAGCAGATCCAGGGCAGGGTCTGAAATGGATTTTTTTGGATCGGAAGACTGCAGGGACAGCTTGTTTAAAAAGGTATCCACCAGCAATGGGATATCTTCTTTTCTTTCCCGCAAAGGCGGGACATGGATGGGAATGACATTCAGGCGGAAAAAAAGATCCTGTCGGAAATGGCCGCTTTCTATTTGCGCGGCAAGATCCTTGTTGGTGGAAGCGATGATCCGAACATCCATGTGGATGGTTCTGCCACTGCCGATGCGCTGAAATGTCTTGGATTCCAGGGTCCGCAGAATTTTTGCCTGGGTGTTGATATTCATGTCACCGATCTCATCCAGGAACAGGGTACCGCCGGAGGCAAGCTCGAATTTTCCCATGTTTTTGGAAAAAGCTTTGTCAAAAGCACCTTTTTCATGGCCGAACAATTCACTGTCAATGGTTTCTTCTGGTATGGCCGCACAATTGATAATGATAAAAGGCTCTTCGGGCCGTAAACTGAACTGGTGGATGGTTCTGGCAACCATCTCTTTGCCGGTGCCGTTTTCTCCGGTGATCAAAATGGAGGCATCAGAAGGGGATGCCGCCATCACCTGCTGGTATAGTTTTTGAACCGCAGGACTGGTACCGGTAATGGAGTTTTTTTCAATGGTTTTTTTGCGCAGATAAATATTTTCTTCTTCCAGTTTTCTGAAATTCAAGGCGTTGTTGATGGTGACCATGACCTTGTCGATGGACAAAGGTTTTTCCAGGAAGTCATATGCCCCTGATTTGGTGGCATCCACTGCCGACTCAATGGAGCCGTGGCCGGTGATCATCACCACCGGAATATTGGGGAATCCTTTTTTGATTTCCTGTAAGGTTTCGATCCCGTCCATTCCCGGCATCCAGATATCCAGCAGCACAATATCCGGGGACTGGGTTTCAATTTTTTGTAGTGCCTCGTATCCGTTAAAGGCATGCATGACTTCAAATCCGTCATCCGAAAGAATGCCCTCAAGGGACTCTATGATGGTGGTCTCATCATCAACGATTAAAACAGCCGGATACATACCATACATTCCTTTCTTTTTTTGTTGTTCAGACAGCGCTTGTCACAGGCCAAGCAGGGTTTTTTAAGCGGTCGGAAGTTCAATAATAAATTTTGCCCCCCGGGGCTGGTTGTCCTGCACCCGTATGACCCCGTTATGATCTGCAATGATAGAATTGACAATGGCAAGTCCCAACCCCATTCCGGTTTTTTTGGTGGAAAAGTAGGGTTCGAATAATTTGGTTTTTTCCTTGTCAGAGATGCCTTTTCCGTTGTCGGCGATTTCAATTCTCACAATTTTCAATATGGTATCAAAAGATACATCAATGACAATGGTCCCGTTTTTGTTGACCGCGAATACGGCATTGTCAATCAGATTGATGAACGCCTGTTTCATGTGCTGGTGATCCAGTCTGAGTGTGGGTAGATTTTCTTCAAACCTGGATATGATGTTGACGGTTTCCAGCCCTTCCCGGTAAAGGGCAATGGTTTCTAAAATGATGTTTTCAATTCTTGCCCGGGAGAAATTCACATCCGGAAATTTGGCAAATGTGGAAAACTGGTTGACCAGGTTCCGGATCAGATCCACATGTTCCACAATGGTATCGGCACAAGTTGTAAACACCTCATCGTTGATCTCTTTTCCGTATTTGCGCTTAAGTCGCTGGGCAGACAGTTTGATGGGGGTTAACGGATTTTTTACCTCATGGGCGATACGCCGGGCCACTTCCCGCCATGCAGCCATGCGCTGGGCTTTTTCCAGTTCCGTGACATCATCGAACACCAGTACCGCTCCGATGTTGCGCCCGGCATCATCTTTCAGGGTGCTGAAGTGCAAAGAAAAGTGCTTGGGGGTGCCGGCGATTGTTGCGGAAATGGGCATTTGAATATAATCCTGGCCTGCAGTGGCCTGTTCATGGATTTTGTCAGCCATCTGAAGGTATTCCCCCGTGAGGATCTGCCTGACATGACAGCCGATGATATGCTGTTTTTTGATGGCCAGCATGGATTCAGCTGATTTGTTTATGGTGGTGACGGTACCTGCGTCATTAATGGAGATAACACCGGCGGAAATATTTTGTAAGACGATCTCTATATACTGCCTGCTTTTTTCCAGTTCCATATTCTGCTGTTTGAGCATTTCTCTGGACAAAGCAATCTGTTCTCTGCCCGCAGCCAGCTGGGTTGTCATGGAATTAAAAGATTTGATCAGGGTGCCGATTTCATCATCGGTTTCAAAATCGATCTGGTAATTAAAGTCACCTTTTGCGATCCGCTGTGTACCTTCGGCAAATTTCATAATGGGAACAGTGATGGATTTGGCCAGTTGAAACCCGAACCAGATGGCGCAGAATACAACCAGCAGGGCCACTATGGACAGGGCAATATAATAGGAAATCTGGGCTGGTTTTTTGGTCAGTTTGAGTTGATGGTATTCTTCCATTCCATCTAAAATGGCAGTGAGATTGTCAGACAGATCCTTTGAGATCAACGTGGTGATAACAATATACCCCAATACCTTTTCCGGTGAAGAATCAAAGGGAATGGTGGACACGGTGCGCAAAAATTCTCCCTGGTTTATGGGCTGATAAATGGTGGTACTGGTCTTGTTTTCAGAAATTTTGTTCAGATCGGAGGTGGTCAACAGTCCAAAATAAAGGGGTTCCAGTTCATTGGCTAGCGACAGGCTGACCCGTTTGGCATCCGGGGTATAAACTTCCACGGCATGGCGGTTGAATGCCCGCTGGATCACCTGGGTATACCGGGTCAATTCGTTGTGATTTTCTTTTTCCAGAAGCTTTCTGGAATCAATCTGAAAAGCCGCGCGTTTGGCAAAAAACAGATCTTTTTCTTCGATATAATTGTATAATTTCTGTCCCACCCCGAGAGAACTTTCAAGGGTCTGTTCCACCGGGGCATTGAACCAGAATGCAATGGAGGTGGAGATAAACTGAATGGAGAAAAAGAACAATACGGTGGTGGGAACCAGCGCTAAAATCACAAAAGAGGTTATCAGCCGTGTTTTGAGCTTGGAGCCGAAGACATTGTTTTTTTTTTCATAGTACAGTTTTGCCAGGTTCCGGAATACCAAAAGCAGCAATGTCAAAAGCAAAAGCAGATTGATATTGATAAGAATGAACATCAATACGGTGCTGGAAAGGGGAAAATCAGCGCCAAAGGGGGAGATTCTAGTCTCAATCAGCGTAAGGAAAGCCACGGCAACCAGGATAAGAAGGATGAAAATCCCTTCTTTTTTCCGCCGGGACCGCTTTTGCTTGTGGTTTTCTATGGCATCTGTCATGGGGGCAGCCAAAGATGGTGACAATATGGGTTAATAAGTAAAATTAATCAGGTACCAGTCTGTTTCAAGATCCCAGAAAGATACGAAAAAGAAAACATAATGCAAAGAGAAGGGAAGGGTGACTCTGGTCAGTTTTGCCTTGATCCTGATCTGGTATTTTTCTGCTTTGACCAGAGTTTCCAAAGGGATCACCTGCAGGTTATCGACATCTGTCATCCATTCCCGGGCCTTTTCAAAGGACTGGGTAACAGATGGCTTTTCATTTTTCCAGGGCCGAAAAACCGTATATTCCTGTTTCAGTGAATTATATTTTATGGTGGATGTGATTTCAGTATCAGCTATTTTTTTGTCCAGCCAGGAGTTACTGGTTTTGTAGAGAGATACATAAAAGGTAAAGGTTCTGGGAATACCGTTTTGGACCGCCCGGGTCATTTTATCGGTAAAGGCATTTTTTACCTCAAAATAGGTGAGCAGATCATCCCGTGTGTTGGCCAGTTTGATATTGGCCAACACCGGGCTGTTATCTGCCTGGATGGTAATCGGCGCAAACAGGTGAATCAGAACAGTGAGGGCCAGAAAAAAACAGGCCAATCTTGCATGGTGTATCAATGGTGACGTCATGTTCCGGTATCCAGTTCCATGGTTGCAGGCCCGGTTTCCCAGGCGGTTTTGTTGTTGAGCAGTTCCTGGATGAACATGTGGTTCAGGGTATGGCCGGATTTGTGGGTGACAATGTGTCCCTGAATGGGCATGCCCAGCAGGGAAAAATCCCCTAAACTGTCCAGCAGCTTGTGCCGGACAAATTCATCCGGATACCGCAACCCTTCCGGGTTCAAAATTTTATCTTTATCAATCACAATAGCATTGTCAAGGCTTCCGCCTTTGCCCAGGCTGAATTTTTTCAATAGTTCCAGATCCTGGATAAACCCAAAGGTTCGGGCATGGCTGATCTCTTTTTCAAAATTGTTTTTTGCCCGGTCAAAGGTAAGGTGCTGTTTTCCAATGAAACAGTGCGCAAAGTCAATGGAACAGGTGATTTTAAAACAGGGTTCGGGCAGGACCTCTACAAATTTATCCTGGTCCTGTACCCGGATGGGTTTTTTTACAATGATAAAATGTTTGGGCAGGCGCTGGGGTACAATACCTGCTGCTGTAAGAGCCCGGGTGAATTCTTTTGCACTGCCGTCCATAATAGGCATTTCATATTCATCCATTTCCACCAGGGCATTGTCTATCCCGAGTCCTGCAAAGCTGGCCATAAGGTGTTCGATGGTGGAAACAATGGCACCGTTTATTCCTAAAACCGTGGCCATACTGGTATCCACCACCCGTTTGAAAAGGGCCGGTATCTCCTGGGTTCCGGGCAGATCCACCCGCTTGAATTTGATACCATGGTTTTCCATGGCCGGCCTGACCATGATATTGTTTTTTTTTCCTGAATGAACTCCGGTTCCGGACAGGGCAACATTCTGTGCCAGGGTCTGCTGCCTGAAGGCTGTATCCATAAGTGTTTTCTTACAAATTAAGGGTCTGTGAAAATGTGTGGTATATATACCTGATTTTAATATACAAAGCAAAACAAATAAGAATTTTCTTTGGTTCAGGGGAAAATTCTGGTAAACACCAATAAAGAGCGCAATTTTCGGCGTTGGCTGACCAGGCTCATCAACGCAGAAAGTCCGAAAGTTGAGAAAAGAGATAACATGTAAGGTGATCCATGATCGCAAAAACAAGTTCCTGCTCCCTGAACGGGATTGACGCATTTGTGGTGGACGTGGAAGTCGATATTTCCCTGGGCCTGCCGGTTTTCCAGATGGTGGGTCTGGCAGAAGCTTCTGTCAGGGAGAGCAAGGAGCGGGTGCGGGCTGCGGTGAACAATTCGGGGTACAGCTTTCCTATGGACCGGGTGGTGGTGAACCTGGCACCGGCTGATGTACAAAAAAGTGGTTCAGGACTGGATCTGCCGGTGGCTGTAGCCATTATAGCAGCCTCGGGCCTGATTCCGGCCGATACCATGGAACCGTATCTGCTGTCCGGGGAGTTGTCTCTGGATGGCAGGATTAAGCCGGTGCGGGGTGTTCTTCCCGTGGCACTCACCGCCCGGGAAATGGGATTCAAGGGATTGCTGGTGCCAAAACAAAATGCAGAAGAGGCAGCCATGGTGGACGGGATTGATGTGCTGCCTGTCACCTGTCTGAGCCAGGTAGTGGATTTTTTTAGCGGACATGGGGCCATTGTTCCCTGGACCCGGGATGAAAAAATTATGCAGGGCGCCTTTGCCAGGGTTGCGGATGGGGATCTGTCTGAAGTACAGGGCCAGGCCCATGCCAAGCGGGCCCTGGAAATTGCGGCTACCGGCGGACATCATCTTCTGATGACCGGTCCTCCCGGATCCGGCAAAAGCATGCTGGCCAAGCGGCTGGCAACGATTCTCCCCTTGTTGTCCTTTGCAGAAATCCTGGAAGTGGCCCGTATATATTCGGTGGTGGGGGGACTGGAAACCTGGAAAAAAGAATCCGCAAGCCGGCCCTTCAGAGCTCCCCATCACACCATTTCAGATGCCGGACTGGTTGGTGGCGGTTCCAGACCGCAGCCCGGTGAGATCAGTCTGGCCCACCACGGGGTTCTTTTCATGGATGAACTGCCGGAGTTCAAGAAAAACGCATTGGAAGTGCTGCGCCAGCCCCTGGAAGACGGAAAAGTGACCATTGCAAGGGCAGGTATCAAAGCGGTTTTTCCCTGTCAATTCATGCTGGTGGCTGCCATGAATCCCTGTCCCTGCGGGTATTTTTCCGAGCCCGGCAATGCCTGTACCTGCAGCCAGTCCCAGATCCAGGCCTACAGATCAAAAATATCGGGTCCCCTGGTGGACCGGCTGGATATTCAGGTGGCAGTGCCCCGGGTGGAATTTATAACCCTTGTCAATCCGAAAAAGGCTGAGAGTTCTGCTGTTGTCCGCAGCCGGGTGGAAAAAGCACGGCAGATACAGGCACAGCGATTTGCCTCCACAACCATCTTCTGCAATGCCCGCATGGGCAGCCAGGATATCCGCCAATGCTGCCATGTGGACAAAGACGGCCAGGATCTGCTCTCACAGGCATCAGATACCCTGTTGCTCTCGGCCCGGGCGTATCATTCCATTTTAAAGGTGGCCAGGACCATTGCCGATCTTGACAACGCATCGGATATCCGGACCGGACATCTTGCAGAAGCCATTCAGTACCGGGGTTTCGACCGGGGGACAATGTTTTGAACATATTCTATCTTATACCTGAAAACCCTGCAACCTTATACCTGAAAACCCTGCAACAATCCCGAGATGAAAAAGAAAAATGGTAAAAACCAAGAGTTTTTCTTGCAAAACCGTATCGTTATATTATACATACCGGTAAGGCAGGATAGCCATATGATGGCTGCAATAAAGCTACATGGAAGTGTCCTGCTGCAAGATGCACTGTATGTTGGAAATAACACCCATGCCCTGGCGGGCACAACAAAGCATGAAAGCTGTTAGCGGTTAGCTTTTAGCTGAGTACTGACGGCTTTTATATAAACTATCACAACCTGTGATGTAAAATGAGAGGTGCCATCCATGTGTAACCACACCCATGATCATTCCCATACCCATTCGCCTGCCCTTGTTCAGATCATGCCTGTATCCACCCCGCTTTTTGCGGTGTATCAATCGGATAAGCTACCGGCATGTGCCGTTGAAACCGGAAAATCCGGCATCAGCCTGGTGCCGGTGCTGTTCATGGGGCTGATCCACCATGGGGAAAAAAGCATGGTGGAAGGGTTTTTTGCTTTCGGTGCCATACAGTCATGCGAAGATATTGACGGGTTCAAGGGATATGCAGCTTCCCTTGACATCGCAGAAAAGCTATATGCGTAAATGCGTAAAAATGTACGTTTAAACCGAGGAGGACCAATGCACAAACTTTTACAGGACAGCCCGGGCGAGAAAATCATGCTCCTGGGAAACGAAGCCATTGCAAGGGGGGCTGTGGAAGCAGGAGTGGCCTTTGCCACGACTTATCCGGGAACCCCCTCTTCTGAAATTTCTCTGAACCTTTTCCAGATGTCTCAGGAAACCGATCTGTATTTTGAATACAGCACCAATGAAAAGGTGGCTCTGGAAGTGGCGGCAGCTGCTGCCAACTCCGGTCTTCGCACCTTTTGCATGATGAAGCATGTGGGGATCAACGTGGCGGCGGATCCGTTGATGACCCTGGCCTATGTGGGGGTGACTGCGGGTATGGTGATTCTGAGTGCGGATGATCCGGCCATGTTTTCCAGCCAGAATGAACAGGACAACCGGTATTATGCCAAGTTCGGCGGCCTGCCCATGCTGGAACCTTCATCGGTGGCCGAGGCCAAAGAGATGATCAAAGCCGCCTTCGACCTGTCTGAAGCCCTGAAACAGCCGGTGCTGCTGCGCACCACCACACGGATCAACCATTCCAATGCATTTGTCACCTTTGGCGACATACCCCCCCGCAAGACAAAGGGGCATTTTGTGCGTGATCCCCAGCGATGTGTCACCGTGCCTGCGGTGTCACGGGGCCTGCATGTCAAACTGCTGGAAAAATTGCAAAAAGCCGGGCAATTGTCTGAAACATCCGCATTGAATTTCATACAGGGAGAGGGCTCCCTGGGTATCATTGCCAACGGTGTAAGTTTTTATTATGCGGCGGATGCGGTGAAAGATCTGGGGCTTTCCGGCCGGGCCAAAATTTTGCGCCTGGGGTTTTCCAATCCCATGCCCGAAAAAATGATCAAGGATTTTCTGGCCGGATGTGAACGGGTCCTGGTGGTGGAAGAAGGAGAGCCTTTTATGGAAGAAGCGGTCAAGGCCTTTGCCCAGGAAGTCGGGATTGTTATTCCCATCAAGGGAAAATCCGATGATCTGTTCTCCCGGCTTTTTGAATATGATCCAGCCATGGTCAGGGAAAAAATGGCGTCTTTTTTTGATGTCCCCTATACACCCGGGACGGCCATGGACACTTCCGACATACCGGAAATTCCCATGCGGCCCCCGAATCTGTGTTCCGGCTGTTCCCACCGGGCCACGTTCTATGAGATCAAACAGGCTGCCAAAGACATGGACGTGATCTGCCCCAC
>JAIVHE010000006.1 GCA_020201255.1 Desulfobacteraceae bacterium | reverse complement strand
CATGGCATTAACCGGTATACAAATATTCAAACTCCTTCCCAAGACCAATTGCAAGGAGTGCGGGGTTCCCACCTGTCTTGCATTTGCAATGAACCTGGCATCAGGCAAGGCAGAGCTGGACGCGTGCCCCTATGTGTCTGATGAAGCCAAAGAGCAGTTGGCGGAAGCGTCCGCCCCGCCCATTCGTCCCGTCGCCCTGGGAAAAGGGGTCAGAAAAACCGCCACCGGCGGTGAAACCGTGCTGTACAGACATGAAAAAACCTTTTTCAACCCCACTGTCCTGGCAGCCACTGTGGCATCTGATACAGATCTTGCAACCCTGGACACCACCTTGAAAATCTATAATGCATTCCAGTATGAAAGAGTGGGCCTGAACCTGCGGCCGGAACTGCTGGTGGTCAAGGATGCGGGCAAAGGTGCTGACGCGTTTGCTGCTGTGGCAAAAAAAATCGCCACGGAATCAGAATTCAACCTGGTGCTCATGACAGAAGATGCAGCCGTGATGAAAGCGGGTATTGAAGCGGCCGGATTCAAACGGCCGTTGCTTTATGCGGCCACTGAGTCCAATGCAGATGAATTCGGTGCCCTGGCCAAAGAAGCCGACCTGCCCCTGGCGGTGAAAGCTGATTCTGTGGAAGCGTTGATCCCGCTGACAGAAAAACTTACGGGCATGGGCCTCAAAGATCTGGTCATTGATCCGGGATCCCGGGAAATCAAACAGGCCCTGGAAGACCAGGTGGCCATCCGCCGTGCAGCGCTCAAAGCCGGCAACAAGGCCCTGGGGTTCCCCACCATCACCTTTCCCTGTGAAATGGCCTCCAACCAGGATATGGAAACGCTTATTGCGGCCATGTTCGTAGCCAAATACGGCGGCATCGTGGTGTTATCGGATTTTACTACAGAATCGCTGTTCCCGCTGCTGCTGGAACGGCTCAATATCTTCACCGATCCCCAGCGGCCCATGACGGTTACGGAAGGTATATTTGAAATCAACAGCCCGGATGAGAATTCACCGGTACTGGTCACCACCAACTTTGCCTTGACCTATTTTATCGTGTCCGGTGAAATTGAGGCCAGCAAAGTGCCTGCATGGCTGCTCGTAAAGGATTCCGAAGGCCTGTCCGTGCTCACGGCCTGGGCTGCTGGCAAATTCGGCGGGGATGATGTGGGGCTGTTCGTGAAAAAATGCGGCATCATGGACAAAGTCAAAAATACGGAACTGATCATCCCGGGTTATGCGGCTGCCATTGCCGGGGATATTGAAGAAGAGCTGCCCGGATGGACCATCACGGTGGGTCCCAGGGAAGCTCCCCATCTGCCGGCCTTTCTCAAAGCAAGAAAATAAAACCAGGGCCGGGGCAGGCAGTTGCTTGCCCCGGCTTATCCCTTGTCAACCTTGAAAAGTCAATCTTACAACAATAATAAGGATATGAACATGGAAAACATGATTCTATTTGGTGAAAGCCTGAACGTCATTTCCCGGGTCATCGGAAAAGAGTTCAAGGAGGCTGATCCAGCCAAGCGCAATCCTGAGCCCATTCAGGAAGAAGCGCTGCGCCAGAAAGAACTGGGCATGGACTACATCGACATCAACCTGGGACCAGCCAAAAAATTCGGCACGGAACTGATGCCCTGGGTGGTCAATGTGGTCCAAGAAGCTGTCCCCGGCATGCCGTTGCTGCTGGACTCATCCAATATCGATGCCATTGAGGCCGGCCTCAAGGTGTGCAAACCGGCCGATGCCCCCCATATCATCAACTCCATCATGGCCAGACCGGAACGGTACGAAAAAATGGTGCCTCTGGCTGCCCAGTATGAGGCGGATTTTGTGGCCCTGATGTGGGGACCGGAAGGACTGCCCAGGGATGAAAATGAACGGGCAGCATTTACGGCCGATTTTGAACCAGACCTACATGGTCATGCTGTGGAAAAACGGCATGAAAGCAGTCATTTCAGATCCGCTGGACAAACAATTGACCGCCATTGCCAAAGGTCAGCGCCAGGATATCGTGGACCTGATCTGGGGTATGATGGACGGCAATAAGCCCGATATTGCAAGCCTGGACAAAGAAATGGCAGATTATATCAAAACCTACAAAGTCATCATGGGTGAAACTCTTTACTCTGATTCATGGCTTGAATTATAGTTTTTCAACCTTTTGTTTTTTATGAAAAGCCCCTGTTACAAAAATTGTGCAGGGGCTTTGTAATTGCAACCTGTTTACTTTACTACTGTCCGTCCTGACAGGCGGATGTCTGGTTACAATACCATGAATTCTGACAATTTGAGTGAGTGGCTGGTATCCATCCCCGAAGGGACAGAAGCAGTCCTGAATCGCCTGCGCATTGAGTCATCTCCCATGGTCTCCTTACTTGTTGCATTGGTACTGATTGTGGTGATTGCCATAATCACCCACCTCATATTGCATAAAGGACTCCGCGTACTGCTGAACCACCTGGCCCAGAAGTCCCAGCAAGTGTGGAAAACGGCTTTGTTTGAGGGCCATTTGTTTCAACGGGTTGCGTTCACGATCCAGGCTTTCATCATCCAGATACAGGCTGAATTATGGCTGAATCCAGGGACATTTCCTTTGATGATCATCACCAATGCCACCCGGTTATGGATCATTCTGTTCAGCCTGCTGATACTGTATTCGGTTCTGGACGCACTGTTGGATCTGTCTCGCCTTTACAAATCAACCCGGAATATGCCCCTGAGGGGTATTTTCCAGAGTGTCAAGCTCATCGCTTCCATAATTGCCGTGGTGTTCGGAATATCCACAATTATCGGCAAATCCCCCGTGATTCTGTTCAGCGGCCTGGGCGCCATGACCGCGGTATTGATCCTGGTATTCAAGGACCCCATCATGGGGCTTGTGGGCGGCATCCAGCTGTCTGCCAACCGTATGCTCAGCGTGGGAGACTGGCTGGAAATGCCCAAGTACGGTGCAGACGGTGATGTCATTGATATTACGTTGACATCTGTCAAAGTCCAGAACTGGGATAAAACCATCACCACAATCCCCACCTATGCATTGGTTGCGGATTCGTTTAAAAACTGGCGGGGCATGCAGCAATCAGGCGGCCGCCGGATCAAGCGCAGCATCCGCATCGATGTTACCAGTATTCACTTTCTTTGTGAAAAAGAGCTCACCCATCTGCGCAAGACAGCACTTCTTGCCGAATACATTGACGCCCGCCTGGATGAAATCACCCGGCACAATGCACAGCATCACCAGGATCTGACCTGCCCCACCAATGGCCGCCGCATGACCAATCTGGGAACTTTCAGAGCCTATCTGACCCGGTATCTGAACAACCATCCATGCATACGCCAGGACATGACCCTGATGGTAAGACAACTGGAACCGGGAAGTGACGGCATCCCCATTCAAATTTATGCCTTTGCAAATACCACCGCCTGGGTGGAATATGAAGGAATCCAAAGTGATATTTTTGACCATGTGATGGCTGTGGTGCCGCAATTTGGCCTGCGCTTGCACCAAACTCCCACAGGTCATGACATCCGCACAGCAGTAGCATCTTTCGCAGGCAAAAATCCCTTGTCGGCAGAGTAAACCAGGCAACAATATACAAACAAAAATTATCTTTGTTGTTCCTGCCTTTATTTTGTAAAATTTGTCCTTATGTTTATATCATATTAACCCTTAAAAAAACGGATTGGCCATATGGAAGATATAGATATTTCTGACAACTGGTATTACGTAATTGTTCAAAATCCCGAAACTGCATCCGAAAAAATATTGGGATTCAGTGATGAAAAAACCAAGAAAAATTTTCTGCCGGCATTCAAGACCAAGCAGGATGCAAAGTCGTGTTTTCAACTGCTGCCCAAGGATTTGTTCAAAGAAAAATACGACATCCATGCAGTCATAGAAGAAGACATCATAGATACGGCAAAAAAAGCCGGTCATCAGGTATTTATTAT
Organism: Desulfobacteraceae bacterium; assembly: GCA_020201255.1. Taxonomy (GTDB): domain Bacteria; phylum Desulfobacterota; class Desulfobacteria; order Desulfobacterales; family Desulfobacteraceae; genus Desulfotignum. The sequence goes on along the minus strand of JAIVHE010000006.1, from coordinate 13,200 downwards.
GGATGAAGAAGGACATGTTCTCAAGCCTCTGGGCTGAACCTTGATTTGGAGAAAATAGTATGAGTTTAAAACTGGCATTCGGCGGCAAAGGCGGGGTGGGCAAAACCACCATCACGGCACTCATCGCCAGAACCTTGGCAGCCCTTGATAAAGAAACCAGTGTGATTGCCATAGATGCTGATCCGGTTGCCAACCTGGCAGCGGCTCTGGGCATTGATGAAACCAGACCCATAACCCCTGTGGCGCAATTATCGGATCTCATTGCAGAACGTACCGGTGCCACACCCGGTACCATGGGAGGATTTTTCACCCTCAACCCCAAAGTGGATGATATTCCGGACCGGTTTTCCCTGGAAAAAGACAGGGTAAAGCTGCTGGTGATGGGAACCGTTCAGCAGGGAGGTTCCGGATGTATCTGCCCTGAAAGTACCATTTTAAAGGCCCTGATGAACCATCTGGTCCTGGCCCGCAACGAAGTGGTGGTCATGGATATGGAAGCGGGGGTGGAACATCTGGGACGGGCCACTTCCGGATCCGTCGATGCCCTGGTGGTGGTGGTGAATCCCGGCAAACGCAGCCGGGTGGCAGCCGATAGAATCCGCAAACTGGGCCGGGACATCGGCATTCAGAATATTCTCATTTTAGGCAACCGGGTAACCTCTGAAGCTGACAAGGCATTGATCCAGGAAACCATGTCTGATTACAATATCCTGGGATTTTTACCGGAGATGGATGAAATTATCCAGGCGGACCGGGACGGCACCAGGCCTTTTGATAATCCGGAGAATATTCCCGAAGAAGTCAAAGCCATCACCAGAAAATTACTGGCCCTGCATCCGCATTAATGCCCTGCCCCAAAAACTCAAGCATTGCATCTTCTGCCGTTTTCATGCGGTAAGTGCAGCAATGGTGGTATCCAGCATCCGGTTGGCATACCCCCATTCATTGTCGAACCAGGCCTGAATCTTGACCAGGCGGCTGCCGGATACCCGGGTCTGGGGCAGATCAATGACGGCGGACCTGGGATCATGGTTGAAATCACAGGAAACCAGCTGTTCGTCACTCACCCCGAGTATCCCTGATAAATTGTTTTCAGAAGCCTTGATGAGCAAATCATTGACTGTCCCGGCATCGGTATCGGTTTTTACCAGTACCGTGATATCCATGATGGAGACATTGATGGTGGGCACCCGGATGGCCAGGGTTTCAAACCTGCCGGCCATGCGGGGCAGAATCCTTGCAATGCCTTTGGCCAGGGAAGTGGACACCGGAATGATGGAATGCAAAGCGGACCTGGTCTTTCGCAGATCCCTGTTATAGGCATCAATCACGGGCTGGTCATGCATGGCCGAATGGATGGTGGTGGTAACACCGGTTTCAATTCCCAGATGGGTGTCCAGGAGAATAAATCACCCTGCCGGCACCGGAAAGCAGATGAAGTTCCGCAGACTCCCTGTCATTGTACACCCCGGTGCAGTCCAGAACCGCATCCACACAAAGATCCTTCCAGGGCAGGTTGACAATACTCTTTTCCTGAAACAGGTGAATAAAATCTGTGCCGATGCACATTCCCGGCCCTTTTTTATCAACTTTTCCCGGGAACCGGCCATGAGTGGAATCATTCCGGGTCAAATGGAAAATGGTGTCGGAACAGGCGATTTCATTGATGGCAACAAGATTCAACCTCCTGTAAAACCGGTCTGATTCGTACAACGCCCTGGCCACGCACCGGCCGATACGGCCGTATCCATTGATTGCAATATTGAATGTCATGTTTCGTATTCCCTGCCCGGCAATGTTTCTTTTGTATTTCATCAATCTGATTTCATATCACAGAAAGATCCTATACCACAGCTGCACAGACAAGTAAAATGCTGACCCGGGGGGAGAGACAATAACCCACCCGGGTCTTTTTATACAATTATTCCTTCAACTGCTCTTTGACGGCGGCCAGTTCCGTTTCCAGCCATTTAGCCCGCTTCTGCAGGTCATCCTGGGTTTCATACACTGCCTGGCCCTGTTCCATGCGGCCAAATCCCCTGCCGCCAAAGAAACGCTGGCCTCTGCCTCGGCCCCTGCCCCTGGCATATCCAGCGGCATATCCGGAATCAACCGGCCGAAAGGGGTCTGCAACACCTGTGCAAAAGCCTCGTCCACCGCCTGTCATGGGGCCCTGATTTTCCGGTCCTCTTCTATTAAATCCTGGCATGATACCTCCTTTTTTTTGGTATTATGTTCTTCCCGGTCCGGGCCCGCCGCAGCCTCCACCCCTTCGGCGGCGCTGCCGACCCCGGCCTGGTCTGTTTTCATCAATCTGGTAACACCCGCCCGACAGTCTCAGACGGCATCCTTCCACCACCGCTTTGGACAGCGCAAACCTCCCGGCCCGTAAAACCCTGCCCACCGTCTGCCGGGAAACATGCATAATTTCCGCTGCCTGGGCCTGATCCAGACCGTCATAATCAATAAGCCTGACTGCCTCAAATTCCTCCAATGACAAAATCACCTCTGTATTCCGATCTGTTCCCCGGGGGTAAAATTCCGTCACCTGCGGTGGTGCACCAATACGCCTGGTTCTTTTGGGTCGTGGCATGCTTTTCTCCAGTTTTGATCATTTGACCATAATATTACCACCCACCCATCCGGTGTCAAGCAAAATAAATACGCCCGGCAATATTTTTGTACATAAGACTGCCCTGCCGGGATCTGGATTTCAAATTGACAAATACCTGTATTCCGCATATTAATAACAAGCCCCTGTGAACTGCGTCAAACATTTGACAACGCAAAAAATTGATTGCAGCTATTTTTAAAACCACAAAAAAAGGGATGCCATGAAATACTTTATCCTGATTTTATGGGCAGTTATGTTCGGTATAACCTGTCTGCCGGTATATGCCGGATCAGAAGACATCACGGGAATACAACTGGCCAATGATATTTTTCACCGGGACAGAGGAAATAATTCTGTTCTGGAAGCCCAGATGGTGCTGGTGAACAAAAATGGAAACAAGCGGGTCCGGCAGTTTACCAACAAACGGATCCGGGAAAATGAACGTGAGCGCCAGCTTATCAGGTTTACATATCCCGCTGATATTGCAGGCACCGGGTTTTTGACCATTGAAAAACCAGGATGGGAAACAGAACAGTTTCTTTTTCTTCCGGCCCTGAGAAGAACCCGGCGGATCGTCACTTCCCAGAAGTCCCACAGGTTTGTGAACAGTGATTTTACCTACGAAGACATGGAACGTCACCCGGTTGACGATTATACATATAAAATCACCGGTACCGAAACCATTGAAAAAATTGTCTGCCATGTTCTGGAAACCCGGCCCAAACAGGGGGTTCAGTCCCAGTACGGCCTGACACAAAGCCTGGTTGGCAAATCTTCTTTGGTCCCGATTTTTGTAAAATATTTTGACCATAAAGAAAACCACATCAAAACCTACAAGGTGCTGAAACTTGAAAAAATTCAACATATCTGGACCGAGCTTATCATCAGCATGGAAGACCATGAACGGGACCACCAGACCTACATAAAAACAGAGAATATTGTATACAATACCGATATTGACACACAGGATATCTCCAGAAACCGCCTGGAAAACTACTGATTCGGTATGTTTTTTGCTTCTCTTGAAAGAAACTGTTTCAAAGGAGCCGGCAATGTCAGGGAAAAATACGGTCACCGCCTGGATGGTGATTTTTTTATCTACCATTTCAATGGGTTTGCTCTCAGAAAAAGGCTATTGTATGCCCGAAAATAAAGTATTGTCCATTGATTTTGATAAAAAAACAAATGCGGAAACGGTTGTTGTGTTTCTGACAAAACGTTCGGATGCAAATGCGTTTCTTCTCCATTCACCCGAACGGATAGTCATTGATATCAGCGATGCATTCATCCCCGAGGTGCGCATCAACAAACAAATCCAAGGAAATATGATTACATCCGTCAGGGCTGAACAGAATCAGAAAGATACTGTGCGGGTTGTTTTGGATATCATGGCAGATGTTCCATACCAGTACACCATCACTCCGGACGAAACCAAAGAAAACCAGAAACTCAGTATCACTGTTTTTCCCCCGGCAACACCGAAAACCACAGATGTTGATAATACTTCTTTTGATTCTCAAGAATCAGTGCATTTTTTTGAAGACCCTGCTGTCAAAGATATTTTTGAAAATACCGGTACCCGAAAAAAAGCATCTGACTTGCGCCTGTCCGGCATAGTGCAGATCAGAGCTTCCATGGATACAAAAAAAGAGGACCGCATTGAAAACAACACCCATGTAAAAAACCGCATCCTCGTTGAATCAAAATATAAAAATGCTGCCAGGGTTTCTGTATTGTCCGATTATTTGTACTTTGGAAGCAATAATCAAACAGATGATTACAACCTGGATCTTCATGAAGCAGTGTTTCTCTATACCAATAGTATTATTGATTTTTCCATTGGCAAACAGATCATCCGCTGGGGAAAAGCGGACCAGATGAGTCCTGTGGATACCATCAACCCGTCAGACTTCAGAGAATTCATTCTCCCGGATTATGACGAAACAAAACAGCCGGTGTGGATGGCAAATGCAAAATTGCTGTTTGACAGATTCACCATTGAAGGTGTCTTTGTCCCGTTTTTTGAAAAATCCGAACTGGACTATTTTGGCACAGACTGGGCTGTTTTCCCCCATATCAAAAAAGAAATCAACACCGCCCCTGTTTCCCGGGCACTCAAAAAGTATTTTGACGATATGGGTGTCCATGAACAAAACCCGGATACAGAAGCCGAATTCGGACTGCGGTTGACCACCACCCTGAAAAACTGGGATGTTGGCGTATCCTGGCACCATGCCACCGAAGACCTGCCCTATTTTACCAGTTTTCCTGTAAAAAACATCACCGTTGACGGCAGCATGACACAGGACAATCTGAATTTAGCCCTGACCACGGCTGAATTCACCGATGAAGCCATAGAGGTGGAATTCAAGCGAACCAATGTCCTGGGATTTGAATTTGAAACCACTCTGTCCGATTTCGGGCTCCGGGGAGAAGCTGCGTGGTATGAAAACGAATCTTTTCTCACCTCCTCTTTGACATCATCACAAAATGCCACATTCACCTATGTGCTGGGTGCGGATTATACCACTTTTTCAGATATCTATATCAATATGCAGTTCGCCCACAGGTATATATCCGGATATACGTCTGATATCCTCTATTTTGAAAAAAACAACTATTCTCTTTTGGGAGAGATCAGCCGGAATATCTTCTTTGACTGGATAGAGGCATCCATGATATATTCCGTGACCCTCAATGACAATTCCTGGTACCTTTCCCCCCGCATCATACATACCTATATGAAAAACCTTGAACTGGTCGTCGGTGCCAATATGTTTTATGGTGATGATGATACCTGGCTTGGAAGATTTGATGACAACGACCAATTATTTTTTGATGTGTCCTACCGATTCTGACAAATGATAAAATATTTTCCATTTAAAATTCTGATGCTGTGCATTCTGCTGCCGCCGATTCTTTATATTCTCACAATCGAGGTGCTGGAAACGTATTTGCAAACCACCTTTAAAAAACAACTGGAAGAAATCTATATTGGAGACAGTGAACCCCTTTTAAACGGGACCCGAAAAATCGAACAGGCTGTGAACCGCAACATCAACACCTATTTGATGGACAAAAATCTTTCCAGATGGGGCATACGGATGAGGGTCACCGTTACGACCCGGCAGGGAACCATATTATATCCCAGAAGCTTTGACATAGATGACCAGGACATGCAGATATCCCCCATTGAAACAGCTGCCCGAAACTACGAACTTCTGGATCAGGGTCTGGTGCTCGAAACTGATTTATCAATCGAACACGCCCGTTTTCTCAGCGGCCTGATACTCAGCATGTACATTTTGGCCTCACTTGGTATCTTCTTTTGTTTTTACCGCATCGGTGCAAAAAAGTCTGTCCTGGATACCCAAAGTCAGCAGCAGGAAATCAGACATCTCCAGCAGTTGGAAAAAGAGTACAAAGAAAAAATGATGTCTCTCAATCATGAGCAGCAGGTATTGTCATCTGAACTTGATCAGATGAAACACCACTTTGAAGGGGAAAAAAAACGGGCTTTGGTCAATGAAGATGAGATGATCCAGGAAATCATCAATCTGGAAGAAAAGCTCCAGACAAACCTGCAACGGCAACAGGAGCAGCGACAGGTCATTGAAGAATTAAGCGATAAAATACAGCAGTTTGAAACAGGCAGGCGGAAGACCCGCAGGGAAAAAACAAAGGAAGCAGAACTTTTTCAAAAACGGTTCACCACCTTGTACAAACACAGTGCAATTCACGCAAAAGCGGTGGACGGGTTTGCCGGACTGACTGCTGAACTGCAGTTGAAAGCCGAAGAAGTGATCCACCAGCTCAATCAGGACCCGGGCCTGGTGCCGGTCAAACGAAAGGTTTTCGGCAAAAAAAACCGGGAGACCGTATTTGAAGTTATTTTTGCATACAAGGGACGGATATACTATCGACTGTTGCCTGATAAACGGGTGGAGGTGCTTTCCATAGGCACAAAACGCACCCAGGCAAAGGATCTGTCCTTTTTAAACAATCTGTAATCAGATTCATTTGCACATTTTTTAAAAAATGCCGGTCCAATGCCCAAGGCCGGTCACCTGCCAGACCGTATCATTTTTACATGAAAGAACCTTAGACCAATGCCCGGATCTCTTTTATCCTGCTTCTACAGGCAGCCTCTCCTCTTTGCATCAATACCTTTCCTTTATGAAAATCATCCCAGGCAAAGCCCTGGACATCCGGGTACACCACCACATCTGATTTTTCAACAAAGCCGCTGGTGGCACGACCATGGACAATGGAAATGGTCCGTGCTATCACCTGCCTGATACCGGGCGAACGCACGGTCTGTGCCGCATTTATATGGGGACTTTCCACACACACGGCAATAATTTTATCCGCCCCTTTTTGTTCCAGTACATTGACCGGCACCGGATTGAGAAGCCCGCCATCCACCATCCACCGGCCATCATACCGGATGGGTGCAAATAATGCCGGCACAGAAATACTTGCCCGGACTGCCTTTGCCACATCACCGGTTTCAAAAAGCACCTCTTCTCCCTTTAAGATATCAACCCCCACAACATAGGTGGGGATCAGCAGATCCATAAAATCCGCATGATCAATGGCATGTGCCACCAGGTTCATGGCTTTTTTACCCCGTAAAAATCCATGCAGAGGCAGGGTATAATCAAATATTTTATGCCGCACCTGGGATCGCCGCTCAAAACGGTCTATGGTACTTTTTATCAGATGATCCACCGATCCTTTAGCGGCAAAAATTGTCCCCACCAGAGCCCCCATACTGGTGCCGGCAATCATGTCAATGTGAATACCCTCCTGCTGCAATACCTTGATCACCCCGATATGGGACCATCCCCTGGCCGCCCCTGCCCCAAGGGCCAGACCGATCCTGACACCGGAAAGCTCCCTTGCAATGGCCCTGGCACCTTTCACAGGGAACCGTTTTTCTGTATCAATCCGGTCTTTTATGGCTTTTTCGGATCTTTCTACCCAGATTTGCGGGGTTTCAGACAGGTTCAACGTCTTTTTCAGGCTTTCCCTGGGAATGCCGGTGGTACCGCAAAGATGGCTGACCCCCACACGGACCCGGTCAAGGCCGACGCCTGCAATATCTTCCAGAATGGACAGTTTGTCTTTTACCCCGGACAGGGCAGAGGGTGTATTGTTGATAATCAACAGATTTTTATCACACAGCCTGATCGCCTGCCGGCCAAACCGGCCCAGATAATGCCCCAGACTGAAAACAACCAGGTCATACTGCATTTTTAAATTTTCCATCAGGCAGGGCAGAACCGGGATCAGCTGCTCATTAAATCCCTTGTTGACCTGGAGAACACAAAACCCTGATGCATGACAAAACCACCTGATATCACCGGATGAATATAGTTTTGGAGGCAACAGGTGGTAAAGCGATCTGTCCGGACAGGAAATGGGAGAAAGATCAAATTTTTCCATTATGATTTCAAGCGAAAGATAGGGCTCCACCACCAGCACTTTTTTGTCTGATTCCGTTGCAATATGATAGGACATGGAATACAGAAAATGGGATAATCCCAGGTTCGGATCAGTTGCACAGAGCGTATAAAAAACCGGGGTGGGCTTCAACGATCCCTCATCCGCGCCAAAGGAAAGCCGTCTGGCATACAGGCGGCTCAAAAACAACCCAATCTGCCTGTTTTGCATCAAAAGGGTATGAAAATCCTCTTTTTTCAGGCAGAACAAGGTTGCATCCAGGGTCACTTTTGCACCGGCTGTCCGGGGAAGATCCGACAAAAGGGCCATTTCCCCAAAAAAATCACCCCGCCCAAGCTCAATTTGAATGAGGGCCTGATCGTGATTTTGCAATTTTCGGGCATAAATGAATACCGCCCCTGAATAGATGATGTACATGGCATCACTGGGGTCGCCCTGCTCAAAAATAATGGTATCCTTCTGGAACGTTGCAATATGAAAAAAATCTGCGATTTTTCTGATCTGTGCATCCGGAACAGAAGAAAACAAGGGCATTTTTTTCAAAAAATGCTCCAGATCCATATGGGAACCATGCTGTTTCATTTATTGAATATTCACCCGGTAAAGGGGATCACCCACCAGAACCATTTTCCAGGACAGGTAGGGCAGGCTGACCAGATAGGATTCTGCCAGGCGTAAATACCCTTCCACCAGAAAATCAAAGAAAATTTCAGGCAGCGGAAACGCCTGGACATACGGTTCGCCAACAGGTCCGATGGTGGCTGCAATACCATTGTCCAGCATTTTTTTACACCAGACCTGGCTGTTCTCATTTTTCAATGTTGCGCACTCGGAACTGGCAATGTGAAACCCCACCGATCCCTTTTGCCAGACAAATGCATCCACATATCTTGCCAGGCTGTACCATCCGCAGTAAAGGGCAGTATCCGGGCTGTCCCCCTTCTGGAATAAGGCACTTTCATCATTGACCACCACGGTCATTGGTGTTTTCTGGGATACTTTTTCTGCGGCCCTGTGGATGGAGCCGTCATACAGACCATAACCGGTCTTTTTTTTATCACCAGGGTGTTTCCATCTGGCATCAAAATATGCAGACCCCTTCAATCCCAGAATTTCCGCCTCCATACTGTCATCAATGATACGCCGCACAATGGTATCATCCGCCGCATCCAGACGGCTGACCATGATGACATCTTCTTTTTTTATGGACATTTTGTTGCGATCGGCAAATCCCAGATAATATGGATTGGGGACCCACATATTGAGCGGATAATCTTCTTTTTTTACCAGCATCAACTCAGAATCCAATGACGCGCCCTTATCCAGTTGGCGGATATGGCGGGTAATTTTTTGTTCCAGTTTTGACAACTGCTGTTTTTTTTGTTGTATGAAATCTGGATCACTGTTTTTTGTCTCTGCCGCAGACAACTGGTCTTTCAACTGCTCTTTTTCAAGCGTCATACGGTCCAGCTGTGCTTGTTCTTCTTGTGAATGCCCGGGGGAGGCGATCTTCAATGGCACTCCGAAAATGGTCACAATAGCCCGGAGATCAGGATTGGCAGCCAGCGCACGGCGGACGGGGGGAACAACTTTTTGTTCATATTCCTCCCTGGAACACTGTTCCTTATCGGTCATGAACAATAATACCAGGTTTTCCGGTGGAATCTGACGTTTTTTCATATAATACGCAGCCAGCCCTTTGCTTTTTGCGGCATTCATGTTTGCTACAACCAGCACCTCTTCAGGGGTGAGGGCAGATGCACCGGCCAAGGCAAACCAGACAAAAAAAACAGTAAAGATACAGGGCAGAAAAAAAAATTTGTTCATGGCAGCTTTGTTCCCGCTTTTTTTCACAAAATGATCGGGATGAAACATCCAAACTCACCTATACCGCAAATGGACAGGTATATCAAGGCAGGCAATAAGCGATTCCAGCAGATTGTCGTATTGCGGCCCCATAATCTTCCAGGAAAACTGCTGTACATGATCTTTCAACGCTTTTTGCAGCGGCTGAACAGCCTTGGGGTGTAACAGATGGTATGCCAGTTTTTCCACAAGCTGATTCTCAGACTGGTACAGAATGTCAGGATGAAATTTTTCCGGCATGATCTCGGGATAGGAAAGCCTTTGGGGCAGCAGGGGAAAGCAGCCGAACCGTACCGCTTCCACCACGGATATGCCGAAATTCTCCTGGATGGCCGTAGAAACCACCACACTGCCCCGGGCCAGCCAGGCGTGATACGCAGCCCGATCCGGCACATACCCGAACACTTTTATCTGGTCCCTGAAAATCTGTTTCGCCCTGTCAAACACCTCGGGATACCGGGCATACTGCTCGCCCATCACAGCCAGAGAAAACGGCACCCCTTTGTCCCTGAGCCTGTCAAGCACCCGGAAAAAAACCTCCGGCTGCTTGTCATACTCCCACCGGTGGTTCCAGATAACCAGCGGCGGATCTGACGAATCCGTTGTCACAGATACCTTTTCCGCTGGAAACCAGCATCCCGGATATACCACCCGGGATTTTTGTAAAATGCGGTCGACCATTTGTGACGGACGGGGTGCGGGCATCTGTTTAATCAGTTTCCGGGACGCTTTTGCAAACGCGTCCAGATGGAATGCAGAATTGAACAACACCTGGTCAGCCGCCAGTGCAGAGGTGATATTGATAAAGCCCAGCCCCACGTCAGGTGCTCTTTTTTTCTCCCTGGAAGAAAGGGGATAGGACAGCTGGTTTTCATGAAAATACAATACCAGAGGCGGCCGGGAAGGTCCTGCAAGTGCCAGAAAATCTGCAACATTCATCATGTCTGTGGCAAATACCAGGTCATAAGCGGCAATATCGTTTATTTTCTGCAAAAATGCCAGGGCTGCTCCCCGCATACGCCATTTCCAGGAACTGGGCGGCAGGGTCTTCAGGGTTATATCATGCCGGGAATGGGCTGCAAACCCTGTGGCAAAATCCTGGTGGGATCCACCGAAAAAGGGTTCCAGAAATAGCACTTTCACTGTTGTCCACCTTTATATCTGTTGTTTGTTCAGGCCCTGTATTACCGGTTTTATGGGCACGGGTCAATGCCTGCAAAAAAACCATTGCCATGAAACCCAAGAAAATTATAGTATGATCATTTGGATTTTGAGAGATGCCCGGCCTTGCAGGCGGCACCCATGGGTAAATGATAAAACAGGACAGATTTGCTTTTGGTTCAGTTAAACGATCCTTTTGAGATAACACATCCGGAAACAGCCTTTGCATCCGAAGACCTTTCCATCTTCCTGAATGTCCGGGAAAACAAAGAATATGTCAAGGTCAGTTATCCGGTGAAATACGGCATTTTTTCCCGCCTGGAGACCCGGGAAATGATACTGGAATTCAATCTGAACCATGAAATCCGGCATGCCAGATCCAAAACCCGCCAATGGCTCCATCCATCGGAATGGCTCAAGCGGACCGCGGGCAATGACTGGATCTACTATTCCAGCGGCGGATATGCCGGGGTAGTGGAGGCTATCGGTGAATATTACCTGCCCAATTTCACCTACCCCACCAATTCCCTGCTGGGGGGACGGCCTTTTGCAGAACCGGAGGTGGCAAAAATCCATCAGGGCTGGCATGAACTGCTGGCGGCCGTGCCGGACAACCGGCCTGACATGCCCGCCCGGATCGCTGAATGGCTCGGACAGGTGAAACAGATCACCAAAGCAGATCTGGAGAACAAAGCCCAAACCCTGTTTGAGATTTGCGGTGCCAGAACCACTGTGCTGCCCCCGGATGCCAGGCATTCGGACTATAATGTGATCCCGTTGACCATTGCAGACGGATGCCTGTACAAATGCCGGTTCTGCAAGGTAAAGAACAAAAAACCCTTTACCCTCCGCACCCCTGGGGATATCCGGCGGCAGATCCAGGACCTGGCAGGCCTGTTCAGCAGCGACCTGGTAAATTACAACGCCCTTTTTTTAGGCGAACACGATGCACTGAACGCACCGGCAGATCTGATCGCCTGTTCAGCAGCGACCTGGTAAATTACAACGCCCTTTTTTTAGGCGAACACGATGCACTGAACGCACCGGCAGATCTGATCGTGTTTGCAGCAAAGGAAAGTTATGACCGGTTCGGATTTGCCCGCAGCTACATGACCCAGCCCCGGCTGTATCTGTTCGGCAGCGTGGATTCTCTGCTCCATGCAGACCCGCATCTGTTTGAGACCCTGAATGCACTGCCCTTTGCCACCTTCATCAACATCGGCCTGGAATCCTTTGACCCGGCCACCCTGGAGCACATAGGAAAACCAGTCACCGCCCGCAAGGTGGGTCTGGCATTCGATAAAATGCAGTCCATCAACCGGGCCTTTGCCCGCATTGAAATGACCGGCAATTTCGTCATGGATGACCAGCTGTCACCGGAGCACACACAGGCCCTACTGGTCCTGGTCCGGCACCGCATCACCCACACCCTGCCCAAGGGAAGTGTGTACCTGTCTCCCCTGGCCTTTGCCAGACCCTCCCGGGAAGTGCTCTATGATTTCTACCGCCTGAAGACCGCAAGCCGCCTGCCCATGTTTCTGTATATCATCCAGCGGCTGTAGCCTGACGTAACAGCAACCTTGTGTCCCAGGCTTTGTAATAATGCCCTGGCCCTGTTTTACGCCCGCGATACAGAGGCGTTCATCATTCTGCCCAACAGCAGACCGCCATGACCCACAACCACCCCCTTGTTCTGGAAACCGCCCGCTTCTTTGCCCTGGCAGCCCTGGAAACCGCCAGCGGACCCGGTCCTGCCGACGCTGTCCGGTCTGCGGCAGAACACCTGCCGCCCGCATCGCCCATCCCAGGCCTCGTGGACAAGGGCCTTGCCAGTGTTGAAAAAGAGACCGCCCGGGCCATTTCCGGGTTCGGTCAGGCCTGTGACACAACAGAGGCCCTGCCCGGCACCATCCATCTGATCGCCCGGTACCCAAAAGACCTGAAAAACGCATTGATCGAAAAGATCATGACCGGCGGCGATTCTTCCGCCAGAGGGATCCTGTGCAGCTTTATCCTTGGCATCCACAATGGACTGGGCGTAGTTCCCCGGAACTGGCTGGAGGAGATGACGGCATTCAAAAATATCAAGTCCC
>JAIVHE010000462.1 GCA_020201255.1 Desulfobacteraceae bacterium | reverse complement strand
ACATTGGACCTCACATTCTCAAGGAAATAGAGCGTGTCTCTGTCGCCGCCTGAATACATTCGCCACATCCTTGATGAAATCGATTATATTATGAATCAGCAGACTTTTCCAGGCTGAAATGATTACCACTAAGTTAGGTTGATTTCGGTGCCACTCTCAAATTTCATATTGATCCTTTATTGCAATGCGAACACCAATTCCGCCCCACCATGACACCTTGTTAATTCCGGCTTTTTTCCTCTGTTCCATTCGATTTTGAAGGGCTTTTTTGATGCCGTGTTGATCGCCGTCTAAATAAGTCAACTGCAAATCTCCGGAATCATGAAGAGCTAATTCACAATTCTGGCTGCTGAATATGCTGGTCCTTATTGTAGAAAGAGTACAATGCCAGTTTTCAGGCATTTGCCATTCCGGACAGCACAGAATGGAACGGAAATAGTCAATGGTCAATTTGGCAAGCATGACACAATAATAGTGTGTCTCTACTTTTTCCGGTGATGTTCCTGTCGGTTTGTTGAGAAAATAGTTTTCTATTAATTCTTTGATACCGGTTTCCACCGGCCATCTGATATGATAAGAGTTCAGAATTTTTATGGGAGAATAATCGGTGTGAGTGCTGCCGAAACACCGAGTTTCCAAACTCTCTTTGTTTTGTTTCACGATGAAACGAAATTTTTTTGCTGTTTCCGACAACGTATAATCGCGATACGCTATTCGATAGTCCTTTTCGTAATCCTGCCATTCTGCGTGTCTTATAGTTTCTTCTTTCCATTTTTTGATTTTTGGATTTTGCTTCAGGCACATTGTAATATCGGATTCTGATCGCATCATGAGATAGACAAGTTGTTTTTCACCGGTATACTCCGAGTCGGCATATATTTCTTCAAGTACATCGATATCAATAATCTTGAAAAGATTTTCTTCACAGAATCTATAAAGGGCTGACGGTGCTCGGGATCTGCCTTCACAATAGGCAATGTTGATAATGGTGTTTGTCATGCTGTCCCATATAATATGGGGTCGATGTGCATACACCATGTCTCCGTTCTTATCCGGTGATTTTGACAGGGCTTTGTCCTTCGGGAATCGACTGTCACAAGGATCGCAATGATAATCAAAGGCAATATGTTTTCCTTCAATGATATCGAGTTCTCTGGCTCTGCAGGAGGCATCATTGCGCAACGCCTGAAGATGTTCAAACCGTAGCGTGTCAAAAGAGTCGTAAAAACGGCTTTTGCCTGGATTCAAGGACAATCCGGATGCTATCGCCACGGAACGGTCTGAATTCATGGTGTAGTCGTGAATGCTTGGAAAACCTGCAATGATGCGTAGGACATTGACTATAATATTGTTGGTAATATCCGCCGGTTTGAAATTTTCAGGTGCGTATGTATGCAGGGCTTCCACTACCCCCAACTGATCCAGAAAAGGTGCGGCAATAAAGGCTCCCGGATTACTGATCATGACTTTGCGGTAAGCAAGTGTTTTGACAAAACGGGAGAATGATGGATTGACCCGCAGTCTGGATTCGGTGATCAGACCCGGAAACCTGGATTTGGCAGACAACGGGCTGTCCGATTTTTTTTCCGTAATCTTCCCGGGTACCGGGCTTGACAGACTTCCTCTGATAGCTGCCGGTTTCTTGATACGGGATAACCCCCAACGTTTATAGATTTTTTGAATGTTCCCTCTGGAGCATTTAAGGTCCAACTTTTTGACCATTTTAGCGGTTGAAAGAGATGGATTCATCAAGCGCTCTTCAATGATTTGCAGTTCCAGCTCAGCTGAAATTTTTTCTCCTTGCCGGCCTTTTTGAACCAAGTCGACAAGCCCCCATACACCGTAAATCAAATACCGATTTTTCAAAACATAAAAACGATTCGGAGAAATACCAAATTTATTGAGAATCGGTCTTATCTGCCGGCTTCTTTCACACTCGGAAAGCGTTTTCATCAATTCCACTCTTTGCTGGAGATGATCCTGATTAAAGTTGAAAAAGGTCTCTCTGCTTTTTTTGCCGGCATGCATTTTTTTCTTTTTGTTTTTTTGGATAAATACTGAGTCGAGAATATGTTGAAGCTCTTTGAAATACTCAATGTCCTTTTGGACCATTCTCTGGCCGTATCCATGACATCGTTGCGTCAGACGAATTTTTTCAAGATCGGCGCCGGGTATTTGGAGAGCTTGGGCTATGCGTAAGGCATGGTTTGCCCTTTCATGAGGACGTGATGATTTGATCAAAAGAATCAATTGTTCCAGCTGCGGGTTAACATCAACAAAGGAGAGTTCGGGCAAAAGTCCGAGAGCACCACGTTCTACAAACAAAGTCTCCTGATCGGCAAGAGTCTGTCGGCTTATGTTGTAGGTTTCAGCAATAGAACGTTGTGATTGCCGTTTTACCCATATGTTGTAAATCGCTTCATATGATTTGAAAAACGGCTCTTTATCATATTTGAACGGCACGGATAAATTGGTGCCCACAATAGCGCTTCGTATAGAATATGGAATTCGAGCAAAATAGCTCCAGGTTGCATCAGTGAAAACCATGTTATCAGTATACCCTAAATAGTAGTCAATATTTATAAAAATAGCCATTAAGTGTATACTGGAAATAGTAATCAATATTTTATGGAATTACAAGCATTTTTTCGAGTTTTTTTGGATCTTTTGTAAAAGATGTGGTATGTTCCGTAATTATCATTGACATGGTAAAGCAAGAATATTTTGATTTTACCTTATTTTTCAACAAGTTAAGGCTTTATCAAAAAATTCGACGCTCCAAAAAGGCCATCAAATATCATGCTTACTTTTTATACTATACTGATAGACCTTTCTTCATACTATTTAATGACACAGATAATTGAATGATTAAGATTGAGCCTATCATAATTTTCTGATATATATTCGAGAAGTTATAGAAAAGAAAATGATTTTGTATCAAATTTCATTTGTGATTTTAAACCGTATTATTGAAGGTTAAGTGGTTCCCGATGAACGCTGGAAAAGTCTGATTGTCTTTGTAATCGAGAAATTAAAAAGGCCCGGCAGGTGCCGGGCCTTTTTTTCAGGTGGTATCAGGT
>JAIVHE010000461.1 GCA_020201255.1 Desulfobacteraceae bacterium | reverse complement strand
TCTTTCCGTCAACCCCTCCTTTTTAAGGATTTTCGGATTCAGTTCACAGGAAGAACTTTTTCTGCATTTTACCGATATCGGAAAACAGCAGTATCTGATCCCGGAAGATCGGGAAAAATTTAAGAAGACTATTGATGCAAAAGGGGAAATCACTGCCTTTGAAACACAACTCCTGAATAAAGCGGGCTCCCCCATCTGGGCTTCTATGAATGCCAGGGCTGTAAGGGATGAAACCGGCGTGCTGCTCTTTTATGAGGGTTTTTTGCAGGATATCACCGAGCGTAAACAAACTGAAGTATCGTTGCGGGAAAGTGAAAATCAGATCAGCAGTATTTTAAGGAGTGCACCCGTCGGTATTGGTTCTGTTGTTAACCGGGTGCTGATCAAAGTCAACAAACACATTTGCGAGATGACCGGATATGATGAAGCAGAGCTGATCGGACAGAGTTTTCGGATGCTGCATCGCAGTGATGAAGATTTTGAATTTGTGGGCCACAAAAAATATGCCCAGATAGCAGATCATGGCACAGGCACCGTGGAAACCCGCTGGCAGAAAAAAGACGGCACCATCATTGATGTCTTTCTTAGCTCTACACCTGTGGACCTGAAGGACCATTCAAAAGGGGTCACGTTCACCGCCTTGGACATCACCGAACGCAAGCAAACCGAGAAGACTATCCGGCAGCTGGCCTACCATGATTCCCTGACAGGTCTTCCCAACCGGAGGCTCTTTTCTGATCGCTTGGGTAATTCCCTGGCGCAGGCCGGGAGGAGTCAAAATAATGTCGCAGTTATAATGCTTGACCTCACTCACTTGCTGAATCTCACTGTAGATCTGGTTTTTTTCGATACCACCAACACCTACTTTGAAATGGAAGATCCCGGAGACTCGGACCTGCTGGCATATGGTAAATCCAAGCACAAGAGAGATGACCTGCCCCAGATCACCAACACCCGGTCTGATCGCAGCTTCCCCCTCACCTTGTGTCCCCCTGAGAAAGTCACACAACAGTCTTCAGCCAAATATTGCACCATGGCGTGTGTCTTTGTTGGCTTTTATAAGCAGGGCTTCATGGAGGGGTTTTGCAGCTGAGTTTACATTGACATTTACATTGGCAATCACAAAATCCTGTGGAAATATATCTTTTTTTCAGCTTGACCTTCTGGGGAGTTTGTGAAAAGTAATGAACAGTAATATGGTTGAATTATTACGAATACCTTTATTAACATTGAGGATTGGGAGAATCAAGATTAGGGCAAGTTATTGCAGAGGTTTTAGAAAGTCAAGATTTGTTGCAATATCCGCAATAGTTAGTCCTTCCCAATAGTGAACACTGGAAAACTAAATCATGGATCCTTTATATCATTTTGGAACCCAAAAATCTTACCATTTAGGCTCGTTTCAACCAGTCATGAGGTTTTGAACATTTTTATTGGTTGCTTTGAAAATTTGATTTATAATGTTTTTCAGCGCTATCAACCTTCATCAACTATTCGACATGATTTATATATGAGATACCCAACGTTATTTGATTGGATTAAGCAATTCAAGAAGCGAACTTTAGTTCAGGGGGGTGTCATTCATGAAAACAAAAAAAAATATTTTGCTGGAATAGAAAGTTCAAATATTGAAAACCGGGAAATAGCCCTTAATAATTCAATAAGATGGATTATAAAATATTGAATGCGGAGGTCCAAATGAAAAGAAAAGACAATAGATTGTTGGATAGAAAAGTTATTAAAATTCGTCTTTTGACCTTGAGAGAGGGGTATGCATCATGTGCTGTTGAAAATCTGCATATTACGCATGAGGATAAAAAGTTTATGGAAAACATGGTCAATCGAGGTTTAAATCCAGATGAAATGATAAAAGAAATCAAAAAAAGGATGAATCTTTGAAACGATACAAAGTTGCAAAATTTCATTTAATTCCCGGCACAAATATATTAAAGAATAAGCCAGGAATAACAAACCAAAAAGACCTCGATCGTTTCGAGCTTTTATCCTTTCTTGCACGTTTAGATACTGTTCCTGATGGCGATTTATCGACTGGCCATATAAAACAAATCCATGCCCATACCTTACAGGATGTATACGATTGGGCTGGCGAATTCAGAGATGTTCCCATCGAAAAGGGAATAAGCGTTTTTTGCAGACCAGAATTCATTAATCAAGAAATTGATAGAATAACAAAATCAATTGCTATTTCAGAATTTAAAGGAATGAGCATTGAAGAGTTTTCAAAAGAACTTTCCGAAATTGTAAGTGAACTTAATGCGGTACACCCATTTTTAGATGGAAATGGGCGCGCAATTCGTGTTTATGCTCAAAAAATAAGCATCGCAGTAGGATTTAGACTCGATGTATCCAAACTGCGTGGAAAAACTTGGAATACTGCATCAGAAAAATCATTTTTTGGAAATAATCAGGATTTGTTTAAAATACTGGAAAAGAATCTTTCACGGATAAGCGAACCTTGAAAAAAATATTTTGCAGACTGTTTAAACACGGAATCAAGTAAGTTTTGGTGCGCCTATTAGCCAACATTACTTTTACACTCCGGATAAAAACAGAACAGTGATAAGATCATCTCTACCGAAAAAGTAACCTTATTCATGGCAGCCCTTATGATTTCAGGTTCACTACCTTTGCTTGACCCTGTTTTTGTTTTTCTTCTGCATCTTCTTTCTGTTTCTTGAAAATGTCATCCACCTGGCCGGCACCCGCCTTCAGTGTTTCATCCCGCAGATGGGCATATCGTTGTGTCATAACCGGGCTTTTGTGGGTCAGCAGCCGTTGCAGGACGTACATGTCCACTTTTCCGCTGGATGCCAGCATGGATGCGTAAACGTGTCGCAGGCCGTGCAGAGGTCTGAATGTTTTGGGCAGGCTGGCAGTATCCCTGATTTCACATGCCGCTTTGCTGGTGTTGCTCCGCTTTCTGCCACTCCTTCCAGGAAAAACATAGTTGCTGGTCCTGGGCAGGGATTCCAGCAGATCCCGCGCCAAATTATTGATCGGTATCCGTTGGTCAGGCCCCCCTTTTGGTTCTCTCAGATGGACAAAGCCCCTTTCAAGGTCCACATCAGGCCATTGGAGTTTTAGCATTTCCCCGCGTCTCATGCCGGAATAAAGCGCCATTTTCATCATGGCTGCCACGGTTTTATGTTGTGATCCATCAATGGCCTGCAACAGGGCATTGACTTGCTCCGGGCTCAAATCTTCAGTTTTAACATTGTTCACGGTCGGTTTTTGGATATGGAAGGGCAGCCCCCGACAAAGGCCATTTTTTACGCCATAATTAATGATCCAGGTTAACAGGTTCAGTACATGTTTGACGGTCTGGGGAGACAGTTTTTTAGCCAGTTCCAGCCGCAGCCGGTCCACATCCAACTTGATAATATCTTTGGGCTCTTTTTTGGCAAAGTCTTTTTCCAGGTGATTTTCATATCTGTTTTTGTCGGTGGTCAGCGCCCGTCCAGGTGCCCGATTTTTCGAATACTCGTTCCACAACCTGCCAATGGTATACCGGCCTTTTTCGGCATCTTTTCGGGTTTCCTCCGCAGTTCTCTGCTCTGCATTTGTCTGCTCTTTGCCCTGGATGCGGATGTTTCGCAATGCCGAAGCCTTGGCCGGGGTCATGTCGTCTTGGTACTGGCGGCCGGCTTTTTCTTCTATTTGTTTGTTTTTTTTTCTATAACGGATATAATAAATTTTTTCCGATTTACCGTTTAAGGAATTACCAATGATGAAAGTAACGCCCGGATATTTTGTCTTGAATCTCTCATTTGCTGGCATGGCTGGTCTCCCTTTGATTTGTTATACCCCACACTATACCCCACACTTATGCCTAATTTACAGGTATTTTATGGTAAGTCAAGGGATTATGTTAATCATTAATAACCTTTATTTATGGGCTTATTGGTATTATCAGGTAATGTCAGGGAAAATATTAGATTCGGCCTGCAAAGCCGTTATTCTCCGGTTCGAATCCGGAAGCCGCCTCCATAAAAAAATCAAGGGCTTGGGAGAAATTCCAAGCCCTTTTTTT
>JAIVHE010000005.1 GCA_020201255.1 Desulfobacteraceae bacterium | reverse complement strand
GTAATGTTTACATTCACAAGCTTGCTGAGTTTCAACGACGAAGCTGTGCCGCCCTGGTTTTTGGGGCGGCATCCTTGAGCGGCCGGTTTCCTGCTGTATTACATCCGTCAGCCCTGATCAATCATGGGAGTGGGAGTGGGGATCTGCTTCATGCCCTGAATGGTCATGGTCATGGCCCTCATGGTCGTGGCTGTCATGATCATGGGCCGCATCATCCGCACCATGGGTATGGTGGTGCTCATGGCCGTGGGCATGGGTATGTTCATGGCCATGACTGTGGGTTTTGCCGTCATGGGTATGGGTATGATCATGTTCGTGAGCATGTTCATGGTCATGATTATGTCTGTGTTTGTCCAGTTTGATTTCCATGGGTCTTCTCCTTGTCTTGATTGCCGTGAAAATACAGTCTGCCTGAGGCTGCCTGCACGACTGCTGAGCAGCTTTTATAACCCTACTATAAATATGATTTCAGACAATGGAAGACGAAAAAAAAATCCAATCTTGCCCAAAGGTGTTTTTTTCTTGCACAAGACACAGCAAATGGTATGGTTACAGGCGCATTTAGAATAATTACAATAATGGTCAGGAATTGAAACACGTGAAAAAAATATTGGCGCACGCAGTTTTTGTCTGTTTTCTGGTGATGGCTGCCATGGGAAGTGCCGGTGGTACAGATCTTTCACACATCCCCGGACAGGCCGGAGCCAATCCTGAAGATATCACGGCATTGATCATGTATGTGGTGCTGGCACTGGTTTTTTCCTTTCTGTGCTCAGTGGCGGAGGCGGTTCTTTTGAGCATCACCCCTTCCTATATTGAAGGCCTGAAAAACAAACAACCCGGGCAGGCGGCCCTGTTACAGCGTTTGAAACAGGACAACGTGGATAAATCCCTGGCAGCCATATTAACCTTGAATACCATTGCCCATACCGTCGGGGCTGTCGGAGCCGGGGCAAAGGCAACGCTTGTGTTTGGAAGCGCCTGGTTCGGTGTGTTTTCCGCGGCCATGACCCTGATGATCCTTTTTCTTTCTGAAATCATCCCCAAAACCATCGGTGCGGTCTACTGGTCAAAGCTTGTGGGTCCTACAGCATTTTTTGTCAATATATTGATTGTGACATTGTATCCC
This sequence comes from Desulfobacteraceae bacterium, assembly GCA_020201255.1. Classification (GTDB taxonomy): domain Bacteria; phylum Desulfobacterota; class Desulfobacteria; order Desulfobacterales; family Desulfobacteraceae; genus Desulfotignum. The sequence continues at coordinate 9,576 of JAIVHE010000005.1, read as the reverse complement.
ATTGTGTGGATGTCGGAAAAGCTGACAAAATCCATTTCCCGTGGCAAGGATTTGCATATTTTTTCCCGGGATGAATTCATTGCCATGGCTTCGGTGGGGGAAATCACCGGCCAGATCCGAACAAAAGAATCCAGGATTATCCAGAATCTGCTGCGTTTCGAAAGCCTGAAAGTAACCGATATCATGACACCGCGCACCGTTATTTCTGCACTTGCCGAGGATATGACAATCAATGAATCCCTCACCTATATCATGCAGACCCCTTTTTCTCGCCTGCCCCTGTATACATCCCACATGGACAATACCACCGGGTTTGTTCTCAAAGATGATGTGCTGATTTTTGTGGCCCAGAAACGGGGAAATGAACCACTCAAGGTGTTGAAAAGAGAGATCATGGCGGTTCCAAGCTCCATACCGCTGACCGTGCTGTTTGAACGGTTTCTCAAAGAACGCCAGCATATTGCCCTTATTGTCAGCGAACACGGCGGGACAGACGGGCTGGTGACCCTGGAAGACCTGATTGAGACCCTCATGGGAATGGAAATTGTGGATGAAACAGACGATGTGGTAGACATGCGGAGTCTGGCCCGCAAAAAATGGATGGAACGTGCACGGGCCATGGGTCTTGAACCAGAAGAACCGGAGAAAAAAAATGACATATGATGTGATCATTGTAGGCGGCGGGCCTGCAGGACTTTTTGCCGCCTGGCATTTACTGGAGCATTCTCATCTCAAGGTGGTTTTGATCGAAAAAGGCACAGATCCCTTGAAGCGCAAATGCCCCAACCATCATCTGCAAAAATGCGCCCAGTGTGATCCGTGCAATATTTTGTCGGGCATCGGCGGGGCCGGCCTGTATTCCGACGGGAAACTCAATTTCATTCCCCGGCTGGGAAAAACAGATCTGACACAGTTCATGCCCCTGGCTGCGGCCCAGGACCTTATTGATGAAACCGAGGCTGTCTTCACCCGGTTTCATATGGATGGGCCGGTATATCCCACTGACATGGATGCGGCCAGACAGATCAGAAAAGAGGCCAAACGCGCAGGCATTGATCTGATGCTCATCAGACAGAAACATCTGGGATCAGACAACCTGCCCGGGTATATTGCAGGTATGGCTGATTATATCCGATCCAGAGGACTTACCATAAGGGTCAAAGAAACCGCCCTGGATATTATTGAACAGGATGGCAGGATAAAAGGGGTGGTAACAGACAAAGCCACCTATGAGGCCCCGAATGTGATCCTGGCCCCGGGCCGCATCGGCGCCAACTGGGTGGCATCGGTGGCCGCAAAACACGGCCTGAACTTGAGCCAGCGGGGTATTGAAGTAGGAGTGAGGGTGGAGGTGCACAACGACATCATGGAGGATTTGTGCAATATCATCTATGACCCCACTTTTTTTATCCAGACCAGCACCTATGACGACCAGACAAGAACATTCTGCACCAATCAGGGCGGGTTTATCTCTCTTGAAAACTACAAGGATTTTGTGTGCGTCAACGGCCATGCCTATTCCGGCAAAAAATCGGACAATACCAATTTTGCTTTTTTATCCAAGGTGATACTCACGGAACCGGTGACCGACAACCAGGCGTACGGGGAATCCATCGGCCGGCTGGCCACCATCATCGGCGGTGGAAAACCTATTCTCCAGCGATTCGGAGATTTGAAGCGGGGGCGCAGATCCACCTGGCACCGGATCCGAAAAGGGTATATCGAACCCACCATGACCAATGTGGTGTGCGGGGACATTGCCATGGCCCTGCCGGAACGGATACTGTCCAACCTCATTGAGGGGCTGGAAACACTCAATTTTGTGGTACCCGGGGTATCCAATGATGAAACCCTGCTCTATGCACCTGAGATCAAATTTTTTGCCACCCAGGTGGAAACCGGCAACCATCTGGAAACCAATATCCATGGGTTGTACATGGCCGGAGACGGACCCGGAGTGGCCGGCAATATCGTATCAGCGGCTGCCACGGGACTGATTCCGGCCAAGCAGATCATTGCCATGCAATAACCAAGGCCCCGGAGGGAGACTACTCAGGATAATAAATGGCACAGGCATCATCTGATTCCCATGCCATGACACAAGACACGTGCAGTTTTTCTTCCATACTCTCATCCAGCAGGGACTGGACCTGTTGTGCAATATACACGGCAATCCGCTCCGAGGTTGGCTGCTTGTCCTGAAAAAACGCCAGTTCATTGAGAAATGTATGGTCCAGGTCCCCGTCCACCACCTTGCGCACCGCTTTTTTGATATCACCGAAATCAGCCAGCACACCGGCCGAATTGAGTTGGGATCCTTTGACACATACCTCCACGTGCCAGTTATGGCCGTGGAGGTTTTCACATTTACTGCCCACCATGGTCAACTGGTGAGCCCCGGCAAACCGGGTTTTTACCTTGAGTTCAAACATAGGTTCCGCCTGGTGCTACATATTTTTAAAAAGATTTTTCAGTTTATTGGAGATCTTGTTGGCATCCAGCTTATCAAACTGTTTTAACAGTTCTTTTTGTTTGCCTGTCAGCTTGGTGGGGGTCTTAATAACCACTTTGATGATCTGGTCCCCCCGCCGGCCGCTGCGCAACGAGGCAATACCCTCTCCCCGCAGCCGGAAACTGTCTCCGAACTGTGTGCCTTTGGGGATAGTGAATTTTTCCTCTCCCACCAGGGTGGGAACCGTGATCTCATCTCCCAGGGCAGCCTGGGCAAAAGAAATATCAATGGCACAGATGATGTCACTGCCATCCCGCTGGAAAAATTTGTGGGGTTTTACATTGATGACCACATACAGGTCACCTGCCGGACCGTCCGGAGAAGGAGATGCTTCCCCTTCGCCTGTGAGCCGTAGTTTGGAGCCTACATCCACACCGGCCGGAATCTTGACCTGCACTTTTCTGCTAACTTCGACCCGCCCCGCTCCCACGCATTTGGGACAGGGATCGGAAATAACGCCTCCTCTGCCCTTGCAATAGGGACAGGTAGTTTTGACCTTGAAAAAACCCTGGTTCTGGATAAACTGGCCGGAACCGTGACAATGGGCACATGTTTGTGCCTGGGTGCCGGGACGGCAACCGTTTCCACCGCACTCATCACACATGGTCAGTTTGGGGATGGAAATGGTTTTTTCAGTGCCGAATGCCGCTTCCATAAAATCAATGCTCATATTGTACCGCAGATCCGATCCCCGCTGGACCCTGGTGCCCCGGCCGCCCCTGGCACCCCCGAATCCAAAGAAATCCTCAAAAATATCACCAAAGCTGGAAAAAATATCCTCGAACCCGCTTGGGCCCGAATGGCCTGCACCTTCGAGTCCCTGGTGGCCGAACTGATCATAAATATGGCGCTTGTTGTCGTTGGTCAGCACCTCATAGGCTTCAGAAGCCTCTTTGAATCTGTCTTCCGCTTGCTTGTCATCGGGGTTCTTGTCAGGATGATATTGAATGGCCAGTTTTCGATATGCTTTTTTTAAAATCGTTTTGTCGGCATCCCTGGCTACTCCCAGGATTTCATAGTAATCGCGTTTTTCTGTCATATCCTACCCAATCGTTCCAGTCATTTCCACATGGTTTTGTTTGTATTCTCAACTGCCGTATATATTGGCCGCCCGGGCCATCCGGGAAAGTTGCGTTGTAATCTTGTCACTGGTATGGTATTTTTCCAGTCTGATATTTTATAAATACAATAAACTAATTCTAAAATTCAGGTTGTCAACGATGAACAAAGAACTTGATTTTGTCAAGGAAATGTTTGACAAAATTGCCCATAGATATGACTTTTTAAACCGCCTTCTCAGTTTGCGGCAGGATGTGATGTGGCGCACCCAGATGGTGCGGGCCGCCGAACCTGTCAAAGGAAGCCGGGTTCTGGATGTGGCCTGCGGTACCTGTGATGTGGCCCTGGAAGTCAGCAGGCACCTCAACGGCCGGGCCCGGATCACAGGCCTTGATTTTTCCCATGCCATGCTCTGTGCCGGCCGCAGAAAACTGATGAAACAGAAAAACCAGACCATCTGCCTGGTGAATGCCGATGCACTGGATCTTCCCTTTGGTCCGAACATCTTTGATACAGCATTTATCGCCTTTGGGATCAGAAATATCATGAACCGTCAGCGGGCATTGGGACAGTTTCACAGGGTTCTTAAAAAAGGGGGAAAACTTGCGGTCCTCGAGCTGAGCACCCCCCAAAACCCGGGGTTGAAAAAAATGTACCTGACCTATTTCAAAAAAATTCTGCCCCTTGTGGGCGCCTTGTTTTCAAAAGATTCCCATGCCTACCATTACCTGCCGGCATCGGTTTTACATTTCCCGTCCCCCACAGCATTTGCAACCCTTATGTCCGATACAGGATTTGGCCATGTGCGGTTCAAACAGATGACCTTTGGCATTGTAACCTTGTTTATCGGTACCCGGGAATAAGCCCTGGAGCCGTCAGCTGCGGATGAAGTCTTATTGACAAGTTTCAGGGTTTGCCTTATAAGTTGCTGGCTGGAGTAACGATCAATAACAAGAGCAATCAAAAACATGCAGGACAATTTATGGAAAACTGTTGAAGGGAAACTGCTGCTGGCAGGGATCTTTCTGGCACTTGTGCTGCTGGGAGGTGTTGCCTATTATGGTATCACAGATTTTGAAACAGCAAAAACCCTGGTTCTGACATTCATCGCCCACAGTATCGGCGGCAGGGCAGCCGGCATCGGTTTGTGTATTCTGCAGGACTTTGGTGCGTTTTCCACCATCTTTTATAATTTTTATCTGGAAATACTGATTGTCTGTTTTACCTATTCCATTTTTGTGTTAAGTGCCACCCAGTATCTGCGGGTGGAATGGCTCACCAGAATCATGGAAAATATCGCTGTAAAAGCCTATAAAAACAAACAAAAAATTGAAAAATTCGGCTGGCTGGGCATATTCTTTTTTGTCATGGCACCATTGCCCGTGACCGGTCCGGTGGTGGGTTCTATTATCGGATACATGCTCAGGCTCAGCCTGGTGAAAATTTTTTCAGCCACCCTTTTGGGTACTTTAAGTGCCATCATTCTCTGGTTTCAATTCTTTGATTTTCTGGAAGAACGGTTTCATATGATTCAGTATGTATTTGCCTTTATAGTTGTGCTGGTACTGGTTGTCAATTTCAAAAAAATCAAGCGATTCTATCAGGCCATTATCCAGAAAACCAGGATCGACAAATAAACCGGAACCATAGCCATAACAAGAGGTTCAATCCATGTATCATCACCTGATTACCAGATTGATGTCAGAACCGTTTCTTTACTATGGTGTGGGCCAGAAACTGTTGGTCATCCCGCCGGGGATAACCGATATTATAGTGCAGCCCCCGGCTTTCTTTTCGCATGAGGGCGGATCTGACCACAAGTTTTGCCACCGTGGCAATGTTTCGCAGCTCCACCAAATCTGATGTCAGCTTAAAGTCCCAATAATATTCATTGATCTCATCCTGGATGGTTTTGATACGCCGGGCCGCGCGCTGCAACCGTTTATCCGATCTGACAATCCCCACATAATTCCACATGAGCCGCCGGATCTCATCCCAGTTGTGAGACACCACAATGGCCTCGTCACTGTCTGTTGTGTTGGTTTCATCCCAGGGATCCAGGGTGATATCAACCGTGTTTTTGATGGCGCAAAATTGCTTTACCGAATCCAGGTAGGCATTATGAGCATACACCAGCGCTTCCAGCAAAGAATTGGATGCCAGACGGTTGGCACCGTGAAGACCGGTACAGGCCGTCTCTCCCACGGCATACAGTCGCTGGACATCTGTTTTGCCATTCAGATCGGTTGCCACCCCTCCGCACATGTAGTGGGCTGCCGGCACCACCGGAATGGGATCAGTTGTAATATCAATGCCATATTCCAGGCACCGGGCATAAATATTGGGAAACCGCTGTTTCACAAACGCCGCATCCTTGTGGGAAATATCCAGAAACACAGATTCTGCGCCGGTTTTCTTTAATTCACTGTCAATGGCCCTGGCCACCACATCCCTGCACGCCAGCTCCCTGTCAGGGGAATAATCCTCCATAAACCGCCGGCCCTTAGCATCCAGCAGCCTTCCCCCTTCTCCGCGCACCGCTTCGGAAACAAGAAAGTTTTTGGCTTTTGGATGATACAGACAGGTGGGATGAAACTGGACAAATTCCAGATTTGCCACAGATGCCCCGGCCCGGTAAGCCATGGCAATCCCGTCTCCGGTGGCGATATCCGGATTGGAGGTATACAGATACACTTTGCTGGCCCCGCCGGTTGCAAGCAGGGTGATGGCAGCATGGAACGTTTCCACTTGACCGGTTTTTTTATTGAGAACATAGGCCCCGCAGCAGATATTCTCGTACTGGGTCACCAGAACCCCGCTTCTGACCGAAGAGGAAAAGGTGATCAGGTTGACTGCGACATGGTCCTCAAGAATGGTGATATTATCATGTTCTTTTGCTTTTGCCACCAGAGAATCTTCGATTTCTTTTCCTGTCAGATCATGTGCGTATACAATGCGCTTAGCGGAATGGCCCCCTTCTCTTCCCAGGGCAAAATCATATTTTCCCCTGCCGGTCTTGTTGAACCGGGCCCCCTGATCCACCAGTTCCCGGATTCTTTCAGGCCCGTTTTCCACTACCATTTTCACCACATCCGGGTTGCACAGGCCATCCCCTGCCTTCATGGTATCTTTTATGTGTAGGGCAAAGCAATCTTTCTCCCCGAACACGGCGGCCACACCACCCTGGGCCAGGGCAGTATTGGTCTGCTGGATCTGTTTTTTGGTAATGATGATCACCTGCCTGGATTCTGCTGCCTTCAAAGCATAGCTCAACCCGGCAATGCCGCTGCCGATAACCAAAAAGTCGGTTTTCTGAATCATAGCAATGACCGTTTTTTCTTTTTGCGGGTACTCAGTCCGAGAATCAACCCGACGATGAAGACGCCTGCCCCGCTGAGGAACCATAAAATTTGCTCGTTATTCAAATTTTCCTTCAAGGCCTCTATCTGCTGCTGCTGTTCCTCAGACAATTTGACAAGGGACTTATATTCCTCATCCAGTTTGAGAAACCCGGCTGACTCCTGTTCCAGTTTGTGAAATCTTTTTTCAATATCCACCAGAGCAGCGTTTTTTTGGGCAAGGACTTTATTTTCCTCCCGGCTTTTTTCAAGGGCGTCTACCAGATGCTCATTTTCTTGGCGCAGGTTTTCCACCTGGATCGTCAACGGTTTTTCATCGGTGAGAAACCGGGACAACACCCAGCCTTCTTTTTTGTCATCTGTCTGGACCCGGGACCAGTCTTTCTGGTATTCCGCAACCTCCAGTCTGGTGCCGGTTACCAGCATGGCCACAATCTTGTGCTCCACACCAGGGCCTGTGCGCATGGTAATCTTGGTAATCGGGCTCACATACACTACCTGGGCAGATACCACAGATGCCCATCCCCATAAACAGATAATAAACAATATTCTGATCGATTTTGTCATGGTACCTAGCATTTCTCCTGTCCTGATTTTATGATTGTTTGTATTATCCATTACCATTGCAGTTTTGCTTTATCAACCGCAAATAGCTTTTATCTGGATATTTGTCACAAGATCACCGCAACTTTTTATTCCCCAAAACACGAAAATCCTTTTATACTTGGGAAAGATATGCATATAAATAGACAATAACACAGGTTATCAAAAAAAACAGGAGCTTGCTATCAAGACTTCACAACAGCAGTGACCCCAAAAAAAGGAGATGTATGATGCAGAGCCAAAAATGGCAGACCCCTTACTGGCCGGAAGGTGTGGCACATGATGTGACCGATTACCACTACCCTCTGACCCGAATCCTTGACAACACCGCACAAAAATATCCTGATAATGTGTATACTATTTTTAACGGTGCTTCCAGGACCTATGCCCAGGTAAAGGATACCGCCGACAGAATCGCCAATTTTCTTGCCGGAAAGGGGATAAAACAAGGGGATAAGGTGGCTATTTTTCTTCCCAACATACCGCATTTTCCTGAAATTCTTTTTGGGATACTCAAAGCCGGGGCTGTGGCGGTCAACTGCAATCCGGTATACACCCCCAAAGAACTCAATTACCAGCTTACGGATTCCGAATCCAAAATGGTATTCTGCATGGACCATCCCATGTTTTACGCCAACACGGTTGAGGCCATAAAAGGCACCCCGATTGAAACCGTTATTGTCTGCAATATCAAATCCTATCTGCCGAAAATAAAGGCATTTTTAGGCGGACTTCTGGGCAAGATCCCCAAGGCTGACTCACACGCCCCCGGACATCTGATGTTTGATGATATTGTGGCATCATCCAGCCCGAATCCCCCGAAAATTGATATTGTTCCTGATAAAGAAACAGCGGTAATGCTTTACACCGGCGGCACCACCGGTGTACCCAAGGGAGCGGAACTCACCCACACCAATTTTACCTATAACCTGGAAGCCTGTGAAGAATATTTCAGACTGGTCCATGAACCCGGTGCCAAACCGGAAAAAATGCGCCATGGCGGATTCCATACATATCTGGGGGTGCTGCCCTGGTATCACAGCTTCGGCATCACCAGCGCTTTGCTTTTTTCCGCATTATCCGGCAGCCGGCTCATTTGCATACCAGATCCCCGGGCAGGCAACCCGCCGTTTACCGGTGTTCTGGAAGCGGTGCAAAAATACCGGCCCACCTTTATCACAGCGGTTCCCACCATCTTTGTGGCTTTCACCAATTATCCCAACCTGGACAAATATGATATTACCTCCATCATGGGTTGCCTCTCAGGAGGTGCACCCCTGCCGCCTGAAGTGTGCCGGCAGTTTGAAGAAAAAACCGGTTCCATTATTTTTGAGGCATACGGGCTGACGGAAACCGCCCCTGCCGCCTGCATCAACCCGTCATTCAAGGAAACCCGAAAAATCGGTTCCATCGGTTTTCCGCTGCCAGGCACGGATGTAAAAATAGTTGCCCTGGACGACAGTACGCAGGAAGTACCCCGGGGCGAAGAAGGGGAGCTGGCCATCTGCGGTCCCCAGGTCATGAAAGGATACTGGAAAAGACCGGATGCCAATGAAGAAGTGTTTGTCACCATTGACGGCAACCGCTATTTTCTCACAGGAGATATCGGCAACATTGACAAGGACGGCTATATCACCATCACGGACCGCAAAAAAGACATGATCATTGTGGGCGGATTCAATGTATATCCCAGGGAAGTGGAAGATATCCTGTTCACCCACCCCAAAGTAGAACTGGTGGCAGTGGTGGGAGTGCCTGATGAAAAAAGCGGGGAAAAGGTCAAGGCATTTATCAAATGCAAACAGGGCCAGACCGCCACAAAAGAAGAAATTGATGCCTTCTGCAAAGAAAACATGGCCGGATACAAACGTCCCAGATACATTGAATTCAGAGAGGAAATCCCTGTATCCAATGTGGGCAAGGTACTGCGCCGGGTGCTGCGGGACGAAGAAGTCAGCGGGTGATAATATGGACTGCCTCTGCTGCCAGGGTCAGTCCGAAAATTCCCGGTATCCAGGGGACGGTGCCGATGGTGGTCCGTTT
>JAIVHE010000150.1 GCA_020201255.1 Desulfobacteraceae bacterium | reverse complement strand
GCTTTAAAACCATATTCCTTTCGAAACTCTGGATCTTCAAGCAATGTCTGGCGAATCATTGGATGTGCATACTCCAATGCAGCTTTCGCCATATGTGCTTTTCTATGACCACAAATAACGGTTGGATTCAATAATGTCAATCGGTTACAAACCCAAAAATGCCATACTTGATCATTTTTTTATGACAGTTTTTCTCATTCTCATTTTGACCCATAAAAAACAAAAAATGATAAAAGACCTGAAAATAAAGGATCATGGGCTATATTACTTGTTAGTAAAAATTCAAATCAATGCTTGTAATGCCGGCCTGTTTCTGATAAAGTATTGCAGATATTCAGTTATATTGGAGTATATTTGCAATACTTTATCAGGAGGTGCTGGTACATATGGACAAAACACCCGACCAGAAGCTGATTTCAGCCTTTCAGGAAAACAAATGCTGGATGATCCAACCACTGGCCGAGCGAATGAACTACTCCATCCCTTCGGTTCGGCGGTTCCTGTCCAAAACGGGTTACTACAGCAGTTTTTCCCACAACGGGAAATGGTATACCCTGACCTCGATTCCCCGTTTCAGCAGCAAAGGCCTGTGGTTTTACCGGGATATCGGATTTTCAAGACATGGTCCACTGACACAAACACTGGTGAATTTGGTCGAGAAAAGTACATCCGGGATGACAGCCGATCATCTGGGTCAGCTGCTTCGATGCCGCTGCCATGCTGTTCTGGTTCAATTGTACCGAAAGGGTCAGCTGCAAAGACAAAAACATGGCGGCTCTTATGTGTATCTGACCACAGATCCGGCCAGAGCAGATGTTCAGGAAAAATCGCTTCAAACGGAACGTGCACCCCTGCCGGCGGAGTTGGCGGTGCAGATCCTTGTGGCATTTATCCAGAACCCCGGTGTGGATTTGAAACAGCTGACCAAATCAGTTTTTCAAAAAACTGGGGCACGAATCAGCACAGAGCAGATTCAAATGTTTTTCGATGCATACGGGGTAAAAAAAAAGGCCTGAATTCCGGAGCCAAAGCTTGGCTTGCACTGAGTCAGAATTTGATGCGGCTTTATCACGATACACTGCCGGGGGCATTGTTCGCGAAGCCCCCGGTCATAAGGTTCCGGCCCGAAGAGAATCGCTGTTCCTGCGGCAGGACTCTTTTTGTCCAGAAAACCAGACGGAAAACTGTGTTTTGCATGACCGGTCCTTTTAAAGCTCATGAAACTCTGCACTACTGCCGGACATGCCGGCAGGTTTACCGATCGGAAGATCTAAGGAACATCGTTGCCAGGTGTTGCAATGTGGCCTGGGATGTCCTTGTTTTTGTCGGTAAAAGCCTTTTCCAACGTTGTCTGACAACCGATGAGGTCTGCCATGAACTGAAGCTCAGAAACATTGATTTGAGCCCTTCAGAAGTCGAGTACCTCGGACGAAAATTCATCCTTTATCTCGCACTGGCGCACCGGCAGGCCACCCCTCGCATTGAACAGGCCATGAACCGTAGCGGCGGATACATATTGCACCTGGATGCCACCCATGAAGGAGATGCCCCGGTACTGATGACCGGGATGGACGGTCTGAAGCAGATTGTACTGGGCAATGTAAAAATCCCCAGCGAACATGCCGACCATATCGTGCCTTTTCTTGAGCAGCTGCAAAAAAACTACGGAACCCCCATTGCCTGTGTTCATGACATGGGGACCGGTCTCTGTAAAGCAGTATATCTGGTTTTTCCCGGTATCCGGGACTTTGTCTGCCATTTTCATTTTCTGCGGGATGCCGGAAAGGATCTGCTCGAACCCTCATACGGACAATTGAGAAAAACCCTGCAAAAACATGCCGCCACCACCCGGCTGGGTGAAATGATCCGGGATCTTCTCCAGCGGATTGACTGCCAACCTGTTGATGCGGGGCAACTGAAAAATACCATCACAGAAGGCCATACTGTAGAAAACATGAATCTGACGTCTTTGGTTTCGATCTATTCCCTGTGCCTGTGGTGCCTGCAGGGCAAAAAAGAGGGAAACGGTTATGGATTCCCGTTTGATCGACCGCTTCTGGCCTTTGCCCACAGAATTGTGGAGTTGAACAAAAATCTTCCGATCATGCAGGATCAGGTCTCCCATGAGGACCGAGTCGGAAAACGGTTGTTTTGCAAGCTTAATACACTGACAAATGATCTCTGTGATGATACGGATTTCAACCGATCTGTTGACGATCTTGAATGGCGGACCATGTTATTTGATGATCTCCGGGAAAAAATGCGTATTGCCGAGCCTTCCGGAGGGAACGGTTTGAATGATGAAGGATCTATTAAATCAATGAACAGTATCCAAAAAGCCGTCGGCCGATTCCGTTCGAAACTTGATAAAAACGCTAGGTACAAAAGAGATTTGCTTTGCCAAAAGCTGGCCAAACAGATCGACAAGTACGATGAACGACTGTTTGCAGATCCTATCGAGGTCGATACCCCGTCCGGAAAAGTAACCATCCATCCCCAGCGCACCAATAATCTGCTGGAACAATTTTTCCGAGGTCTGCGCCGTGATCATCGAAGAAAAACCGGTGATAACTCCATGCGGCGCGTCTTGCATGCAATGCTGGCTGACACGCCCCTGATAAAAAATCTGGAAAACCCCGATTACTTGCACCTGCTTCTGAACGGGAAGGAAAATCTTGAAGGGCTGTTCGCAGATCTCGAAATAAACGGATATGAAACAATCTCTTCAACTTCTCATACCGACCGTGTACTGCCGGGCTTCAGAAAATTGATAAAAATGGACAATCTGCCGAAGAAAATTCATCTGGCGTTGGAGAAATGTTCATGATTCCACAAAATCCAACTGAATTTTGTGGCCATAGCAATTTTCGATTAATTTTGCAAGATTTTATGTCACTTGCACTTTACTACCTTCTATTTTTCGCATCCGCCACCCGAAACTGCAATGTTTGGCCCCAGTATTAAACACCCTCTATTCCCAAAGAATTTTCTTGACAATCCTTTTTGGCAAAATCTTTTTTGCTTGCTTCTAATAATTATTGCTCACCATTTGATCCCCTTGAAAATAACATCTTTCCGGATATTGCCCTTATATT
>JAIVHE010000149.1:1138-6462 GCA_020201255.1 Desulfobacteraceae bacterium | reverse complement strand
CATAAAATCCGGAGTTTGCAAGATCCAGTGCCGACAGCATGCCGGAAATTCCGCCGCCAATCACCACCACTGATCCGGTTTTTTTTGATTCCATTGTTTGTCTCTCCTGTTGGGTTCTAAAAAACAATATCAGCCAAAGTGTAATACAGCCCGATTGTACCAAGATGTAAAACTGCTGTTATCTTTCATATCTTCATATTGTTGTTTTTAATTAATTGTCATTAATTAAAGGATTATGTTATAAAACCATCTGCCAAATAATGTCAACCATTATTGACCAAAACATTGATACGCTTTTCTTTCATGAAAAAAATCATCACCATCTGCGGCCCCACAGGTATCGGGAAAACCGATTTTGCCATTGCCCTGGCCAAAGAGTTTTGCGGGGAAATCATTGGTGCCGATTCCATGCAGATCTATAAATATATGGATATCGGAACCGCCAAACCCGATGCAGGTGAACTGGCACAGGCCCCCCACCATCTGGTGGATTTTGTCGATCCTGCCGAAAATTTTGATGCCGGCCGGTATGCACAGATGGCGGCGCAAAAAATTGAAGAGATCTGTGAAAGAAACAGGGTCCCCATTGTTGCCGGGGGAACAGGCTTGTATATCCGCGCCCTTTTATACGGCCTGTTCCGTTCACAACCTGTGTGCAAAAAAACCGTGGCACAATTGACTGCACAGCTGGAAAAAAAAGGCAGTGCCTGTCTTCATCAGCAGCTGCAGGCCTGTGATCCGGCAGCTGCGCAAAAAATTCACCCCAAAGACAGTTTCCGCATCATCCGGGCCCTTGAGGTGTTCCAGACAACCGGCAGCCCCATATCCCTTCGACAGAGAGAACACAATTTTTCTACCCCCCGGTACCAGAGTTTGACCATCGGGCTTTTTATGGACCGAAACAGATTGTATGACCGTATCAACCTCCGGGTGGATGCCATGATCCGTCAAGGCCTTCTGGCGGAAGTGACAGGCCTGGTGGAAAAAGGATATTCCCTGGGTCTTCCATCCATGCAGTCCATAGGGTATCGTCATATGGGGTGGTTTCTCACAGGGGAACACCCTTTTGGCCAGGCGGTTCATCTGCTCAAACGCGATTCCCGGCGGTATGCCAAGCGCCAGTTCACCTGGTTTAAAAAAGAACCCGGCATCATCTGGATGGAACCATCCCAACTGGATGCAGCCAGGACCCTGGCAAAAGATTTTTTGACATAAACCGTTATTTTACCTATAGTTCACACAATGACAATAACACCCATGCCCTAGCGGGCACAACAAAGTATGAAAGCGTTAGCCGATGGTAATAGCAGGGAAAATTTTGTTTACTGGAAGCGAATAATTGCGTACTAATAGCTAACGGCTAACAGCTAACAGCTTTCATATAAACCTTGATGACCAGAAGACATTACTATGAAATTGCCCTTTTTTTTACTGTTCCGCAGCATGGCCTGGGTCATGGCTGTTCTTTTTCTGTCAGCTGTCTGGGGATGTGCCCCGAAAACCGTTCAAAAGCCTGCCGATGACGTTACGTCGTTGGAAACCAAAAAGCCGGAACCAGGTGCCAAAGAGCAGGAAACCGCGGCTTTGGTGAAAATACTTATGGCCGAGGCACAAAAATTGTTGGAACAAGGCCGTGTTAAAGAGGCTTTTTCCGCTTATAACCAGGCCGCTGCCCTGGCCCCTGAAGATCCCTTAAACGATGAGATTGTTTCAGATATTGAACTGCTTCTGGCCAAAGCGGATCCGTCATCGATCCAGACATTTTTACAAATGGAAAATCTGGCGGTTCCCCAACCCCTGCTGCTCTACTGGCTGGGGGTGAGCCATGCCACAGCCCAAGAATATGCCGATGCCATGGAAGTGTTGACCCGGTTTGTGACCGATTTTCCCGATCATGTCCATACATCTGATGCAAAAGAATTGTTGGACCTTATCAAACAAACCACCTTTACAAAAGATACCATCGGATGCCTGTTGCCGTTGTCGGGAAAATACGGCAGTTACGGCCAGAAAGCATTAAAAGGGATCCAGCTGGCCATCCAGGATCTTTCAAACACCTATGACCGCAATTTTACGATCATTGTCAAAGATACCCAGTCAGATCCCGAAAAAGCGGCAGCAGGCGTGGATGAGCTCAACCAGGCACATGTCATGGGCATCATTGGTCCGATTTTAGCGGTGGAGACAGCCGGAGCCCGGGCCCAGGAGCTTCAGATTCCATTGATTGCCCTGACCCAGAAAGCAGACTTTCCCCTGTCCGGAGACTATCTGTTTTCCAATTTTATCACCCCGCAGATGCAGGTTGAGACCCTTGCCGCTTATGTATTTAAAAAGCGGGGAATTACCAAAGTCGCCGTGCTGTATCCTGATGAACGGTATGGCAGACTGCATATGCAAATGTTTCGGGATATGGTGGATGAGTACAATGGGCAGATGGTGGGTGTGGAAGCCTATGACGGCACCAGAACCGATTTTGCGGATTCCATCCAGAAACTGATACAAGAAGCAGATTTGTATGCAGAAACAGCGTACCCGGTTGGGGAAGTATCCTATTCCGGTACAACACCTGTAACGGGTATCCAGGATGGGAAAGGGAATACAGATCCTGACCAGGTGAAAAAAAAGGATATCGGGTTTGATGCCCTGTTTATTCCGGATTCCGTTTCCCGGATCAACATGATCCTTCCCCAGCTGGCGTTTAACGATGCCAAAGGCATGATTCTGCTGGGCACCAATCTCTGGCACCAGCAAAGCAAATAGGCATCCTGGCCTGTGGCTTCCAGAACAGACTGCCACAGTCTGCCGTTGGGATCCAGCCGTTTTTGCCGGCCGGCGGATGCTTCCATGGGCACATGGACATAATGGTTGTTCCAGAAGCTGATCAAAAGCTTGGTCTTTCCTGCCATGCCCGCATGCACCGCATCCCGCCCCAACAGCCCGCAGAACACACTGTCATTGGCATTGGCAGCAAGACTGCGGATGATATAGGCAGGATCGATATATTTTAAGGAAACGGGAATGTTTTTGTCCGTAAACCATTGGGTGATTTTGCCCTTGAGAAACAAACCGATGTCCTGGAGCACGATATTGCCGGATGGATCATATTTTTGCTCTTTGTCTTCAAAAAAATTCTGGCCTGCCCCTTCCGCCACAATTACCACTGCATGCTTTCTGGTTTTAATTCTGTTTTCCAGGGCCTGGAGAAACCCGGTTTTGCCATACAGGTCGATATCGACTTCCGGTATGAGCACAAAATTGCCATCCTGCTGGGCCAGGGCAGCCGTGGCCGCCAGAAAACCGGAATGCCGGCCCATGAGTTTGATCAGCCCGATGCCGTTGGGATAGGCTTCAGATTCATTATGGGCGCCTTTTATGGCCAGGGTGGCCACATCCACGGCCGAGTCAAAACCAAATGACCGGGACACCAGAAAAATATCGTTGTCAATGGTTTTGGGTATGCCCACCACAGATGTTTTCAGGTTTCGTTTGTCAATTTCTTCGGCAATTTTTTTGGAAGCCATGAGGGTGCCGTCTCCTCCCACCATGAACAAAATCCCGACACTCATCCGTTCCAGACAGTCCACCACCACCCCGATATCCTGATTGCCCCTGGAGGATCCCAAAATAGTGC
This sequence comes from Desulfobacteraceae bacterium, assembly GCA_020201255.1. Classification (GTDB taxonomy): domain Bacteria; phylum Desulfobacterota; class Desulfobacteria; order Desulfobacterales; family Desulfobacteraceae; genus Desulfotignum. The sequence goes on along the minus strand of JAIVHE010000149.1, from coordinate 2,831 downwards.
CGCCCATATCCTGGATACCCGATACAGTGGAAGGGGTCAGATCCAGCACATCATGTCCATATTCCGGAACAAACCCCTGAAGTCCATGACGGATACCATAGATGGTCTTGACATTATATATATGGTACAGCTCCAGCACAATGGCCCGGATAATGTCATTCAAGCCCGGACAGAGCCCGCCGCAGGTCACAATGGCACACTTGAGCTTGCTGGGGTCAAAATAGATATGCTCCCTGGGACCTGCCTGTTCAAAACTGAGCAGGGTCTTGCCGGCATCAATGGTGTCCTGGACATATTCCGCCTGGACATCCACAATGATGCGCGCATCATCGGAAATAAACTGTTTTTGCGCTTTGTCCGGTTTGCCCATCTGTTTTATGGGAGAAATAATGCTGGCTTTGCCGAGAACCGGGATATCGGTGCACAGATCCTGGGGTATCATTGACTGCCTCCATTGAATGTAAAAGATCCTTTGCCAAGGATATCATGTAGATGTAAAAGTCCTTCCAGACGTCCACTGGTATCCACAATAGGCAACACCGTGATCTCATATTTTTCCATGAGATTAAGAGCATCATACACATATGCATCCACGCCCAGACTATGGGGATTTCTGGTCATGATTTCTGCCACCGGCATGGCGGCAAAATCAGTCATGCCGCACGCCAGGGCATGCCGGATATCACCGTCTGTAATAATGCCCACCATCTGATGTTTCCGGTTGAGCACCAGCACGGCACCCAGACTGAACCGGTCCATGGTTTCCAAGGCGGTGGCCATGGTTTCATCCAGAAAAGTGCAGGGAGCCTGGGCGGCCTTGAACATGATTTCGCCCACCTGGCAGGAGAGCCTCTGGCCCAGAGCCCCGCCGGGATGGGATTTCATGAAGTCACTTTTTTTAAATTTCTTTTTATCTATCAACACAATGGCCAATGCATCTCCCATGGCAAGCTGGGCCGTGGTGCTGGAAGTCGGGGTCATATTGAACGGGCAGGCCTCTTTTTCCACCCCGGTGTCAATCACCAGGTCACAAAACCCTGCCATGGTGGATGATGGATTTCCGGTAAACCCGGCCAGGCGGCAGCCGATATCCCGGATCACCGGGAGCAGCTGGTTTAGTTCGCTGGTTTCACCGCTGTTGGAAATGGCAATGAACACATCATGGGGGCTCACCATTCCCAGATCCCCGTGCACTGCTTCCACCGGATGCAGAAACATGGCGTTGGTGCCGGTGCTGCTCAAGGTGGCGGCAATTTTCCGGCCGATGAGGCCCGATTTTCCAATACCCGAAATAATCACCCGGCCGGGGGATGCACAGATATCATGCACAAGGGTTTCAAATGCCTCATCCAGTTTGGCTGCCAGACCCAAAATGCTTTGGGCTTCAATTTTCAGTACGTCAATGGCTGTGGATATAATCATGGTTTTGCGATTCATTGGTTGTGTGGTTGGTCATTTATGGATTTCAGAAAAGTGTTATACACCTTTTTCCGGGTTTTTCCCATAAAAAAATAACAGGCCATAAGCATGCCAGGTTTTCGATCATTTTGCAGCACTCTGTCCCGAACTCCCACGGTGAATTCATTCTAACCGTCAATCCATCCATTTCAGGCCCTCAAGGCCGTCAAATTATTTTACCACGAAGGTCACGAAGAACACGAAGATACCCTTCCTTCGTGTTCTTCGTGACCTT
>JAIVHE010000149.1:0-1049 GCA_020201255.1 Desulfobacteraceae bacterium | reverse complement strand
GCCGGACAAAACAGCTCAAAACGCTCACGAAGAAAAGGGTTTTCCGGGCTTTTATAATTAATTACACTGTATTTAGGAAATTTTATCATGATTTGTACGACTGTAAGAGAAGGGGATGACTGCGTATTTATGACAAGTGGCGGATGCAGCTATAATGAAGGCAACTGCCTGCCGGTTGTGGATGAATGTATGGGATGTCAGAGAGTTTCTGAATATCCCACGGGCATGTATTGCACGGCAGCACCGGACCCGTCTTTAAAGTGGAAAAACGGCAATTGCAATATTGCCACCCATATCAAGACCGCTGCTGAAATCAAAAAACAGAAGATCAACCCCATCAAGGCATCCAAGAGAAGATAAGTCTGTATCGTTGGCCGCTTTTGTAAACTCTGTGGTTTTCACCTCTTGTAAAGCTGCAGAGTTTTTTCTTTTTATGAAACCGGCATGGACAGGCAAACGCTTGTTGTATCCTTGTATTGCTGAGGAAATGAGCCATGAATGTGATTGCACAACAATTGAACGCCACCATTACACAAGCCAATCCCCATATTTATGACATGCTTTCCGATATGGGCAAGGCATTGTTTTTTCCCCGGGGCATTTTAAGCCAGAGTGCAGAGGCAAAAGCCAAAGCCCATAAGATCAATGCCACCATCGGCATTGCCAAAGAAGGTGATGACGTAATGCATCTGCCGTCTGTGACCCGGTATATCACAGGGATTGCTCCGGATGCCTATCTGTCCTATGCCCCGTCTTTCGGGATTCCCGGGTTGCGGGAACAATGGAAAAAAGACCTTTTTTTAAAAAATCCCTCCCTGGCCGGTTGTGACATCAGTCTGCCCGTGGTGACATCGGGCATTACCCACGGTGTCAGCGTATTCTCTGATATGTGGGTGAACAAGGACGATGTCATTGTGATGCCGGACATGATGTGGGGCAACTACAACATGACGTTCACGGTGCGCAACAACGCAAAGATCGTGCACTACAAAGCCTATGATGATGCATTGACCCGGTTCAACCTGGATGATTTTGCATCGGTTCTCCGG
>JAIVHE010000460.1 GCA_020201255.1 Desulfobacteraceae bacterium | reverse complement strand
ATTGAAGGCAATATCATGCTGGAAAAACGCATGTCCGGCAATGCTCCCTTTTATGTTCTGGGCCCCATACCCTGCGACACCGGTGCGGGATATGACCATATCTCGGCTGCCATCGGCGCTGCCAGTTCCGCCCGGTTCGGAGCGGACCTGGTGTGTTACATCACCCCGGCGGAACACCTGGCCCTGCCGGATGTCCATGATGTGAGAGAAGGGGTGAGAGCCACCCGCCTGGCAGTGCGCATCGGGGACCTGGCCAAATATCCGGACCGGCGGGAGAATGAAAAACAGGCCGCCCTGGCCCGGCGGGACATGCGGTGGGATGATTTGTCCAAATTTTTGCTTTTTCCGGACACTGCCGCAGCTGTCCGGTCAGCACGGGCACCGGAACAAAAACAGACCTGCACCATGTGCGGAAATTTCTGCGCCATGAAAAAAGGGATGGAAATATTTGAATCAGACATCACAGAAAAGAGGTAACATCATGTCATTACTGGAAAACACCATTAAAACCATCAAAAAAGAACTGGATCAAACCGCTTTGAAAGCAGCCAGCGACCGGCTGCAAAACCAGGCAAAACCCCCGGGCAGCTTAGGCATCATGGAAGATATCGCCGCCCGGCTGGCCGCCATCAAAGGGACAACAGACGTAAAACTCACCAACAAGCGTATTGTGACCTGTGCCGGTGACCACGGGGTGGTGGCAGAAGGGGTCAGCCTGTTTCCGGCAGAGGTCACCCCCCAGATGGTGCTCAATTTCGCCGGGGGCGGGGCTTCGGTGAACGTGATTGCCAACCATGCCGGCGCCGTTGTCAAGGCAGCGGACATCGGGGTCAACTATGACTTTGACCCGGCATTGCCCATTTTTCATAAAAAAGTACGCCACGGCACTGCCAATTTCACCAAAGAACCGGCCATGACCCGGGATGAAGCCATCCGGTCCATTGAGGCCGGCATTGACATTGTGGCAGAGCTGGAAGCACAAGCCCCTGTGGACCTGCTGGGAACGGGGGATATGGGCATCGGCAATACCACCCCTTCCACTGCTGTGATTGCCGCGTTTTCCGGACTTCCCGTGGAAAAGCTCACCGGCCGGGGAACCGGCATTGACGATAGCGCGTTGGCCAACAAGATTGCGGTGATTAAAAAAGGATTGGATCTGCACAAACCGGATCCCACCGATCCCCTGGATATTTTGTCCAAAGTCGGGGGCCTGGAAATCGGAGCTTTGGCCGGCCTGGTCCTGGGGGCTGCGGCCCGGGGCATCCCCGTGATCTGTGACGGGTTGATCTCCACAGCCGGGGCTTTGATTGCCTGTGAGCTGGCACCGGCGGCAAAAAACTATCTGTTTGTCAGCCACAAATCCGTTGAAATCGGCCACAAATACATGCATGACCGCCTGGGACTGGAGCCGCTCATTGACCTGAAATTCCGGCTGGGAGAAGGTACCGGCGCTGCCGTGTGCATGGAACTGCTGGATCTGGCCACACGGATTCTGGCGGACATCAAAACCTTTGAAGAGGTGGGGGTGACCAATATCGAGTAAACCGTGACGGCCAGATCAAATATCAGGCTGGTATTGATTTTCGAGACCGTGATCGCCTTTGTGTCCAGAAAAGCCGTTATTTTCTTTCGCCCTGCATCATCCACACAGGCGATCACTTCCAGGATCTTATCTGCATCCCCTGCTGCAATTCCGGCTGCCGCAGCTGCTGCAATACCCCGCAGCCCCCGGCAATTATCCTGTCATTTCCTTTTTTCTTGTTGTAAGGTATTATCCGATTGCGACAAATTATCCGGCAGAAATGCTGAGGTTTGTCGGGTTCAGATAAAACGATTTGCGGAGGCAGCAACATGATAAATGTCAATGAAGCGTCATCAAGAGCCATAGAACACTTGCAAAAACTCTATCCAGATGATGACCTGGGGAAAATTCTCTTTGAGGAGGCGGAGATGACCGATGACGACCGGTTCTGGATTGTTGTCCTCAGCTATAAAAGCCCCATCTCCGCCAGTGGTGTAGGCAAATCAATGTTCGTGGGGGACCGGGGCTACAAAGTCTTCAAACTCCTGGCGGAAACCGGTGAGATCCGCTCTGTCAAGAACTACCAATCCAAATAACAGCATACTGACAAATGGGGTCGGTCAAAATAAGGTCAGTCCCCGTAGGCCGCTTTCAGGATGTTTTGGTAATCGGCCGGGCCCAGATCCCGGGGATTGGATGCATTGGAATTGTTCTTATATGACATGTCGGCAATCAGGGCGAACTGGTCCGGGTCGATGTCCAGGGATCTGAACAAGGGAATTTCCAGGACCCGGGACAGGTCCTTTATTTTCCGGATAAACGTTCTGGCTGCCTGTTCATCGGAAGCGGCAGAAATGCCAATGGTCCGTGCCAGGACCGCCATTTTTGGTGTGCAGGCCGGCAGGTTGTACTCCAGCACATGGGGCAGAAACATGGCATTGGCCACCCCATGGGGAATGTCATACAGCGCTCCGATGGACTCGGAGATGCAGTGCACCGCCGTGACATCTGCATTGCCGAATGCCAGACCTGCCACCATGGAGCCGTACATGAGTTCTTCTCTTTGACGGGCATGGCCCTTGATGTCGACAGAAGCCTTTTCAATGGATCCCAGGATCAGCCCCACCGCCTTGACCGCATGGGTGTCGGTGATCAAGGTGGCAGGCTTTGACAGATAGGCTTCCACGGCATGGGTCAGCGCATCCATACCGGTGGATGCAATCATGGGCTTCGGCAGTGTGGCGATCAGATCCGGGTCCACAATGGATACCGCCGGATACAGTTTGGGTCCCTTGATGCTCATCTTGAATTTGCGGTCCACATCCGTGATCACCGATACCCAGGTAACTTCAGATCCGGTACCGCAGGTGGTGGGAATGGCCACAAACGGCAGCGGATCAACGGCATATTTTTCTTTGCCTTCATAGTCCTGGATATTTTTCGGGTTGGTGGCCAGAAGGGCCAGGGCTTTTCCCGCATCCAGCGGACTGCCGCCCCCCAGTCCGATCACCAGATCCGGTGCTTCTCCGGGTCCGAAATACAGCCGTGCCGGCATGTGATATTGCATGCATCCTCCATGGGTAAACAACACAGGCAAAACAAAAACGGAACCGCCTTTGTTTTGCCTGTGTTTCTCTGTATGTTGTTGATTGTTGTTGTCTGTCTGTCAGTAACGTTTGCCTTACTGTGTCAGTGCTTCAGGCCAGATGCTCTGCCACCAGTTCGGCAATGTCCCTGGTTTTTATCTGTTCATCCTTGTCCAGTTCCTTCATGCCGTCTTCGAGCATGGTCAGGCAGAAGGGGCATCCCACGGCCACGGTTTCCGCATTTTGCTCCACGATCTCTTTTGAACGTTCCACATTGATCCGGGATCCAATGGTTTCCTCCATCCACATACGCCCGCCGCCCGCACCGCAGCAGAAGCTTTCCGTGCCGTGGCGGGGTAGTTCGGACAGGCCCTGGTTGGACAGGCCGCCCAGAACGGATCTGGGGGCATCATAGATCTCATTGTACCGGCCCAGATAACAGGGATCATGATAGGTGAGTGCGCCGGCAAGGGATTTATTTACCCGGATTTTGCCGTCCGCAATCAGCTGGTTGATAAAATCGGTGTGATGTATCACCTCGTAGTGCCCCCCCATCTGGGGATAGTCATGCTTGAGCGTGTTCAGGCAGTGAGGGCAGGCTGCAATGATCTTTTTCACCTTGTAATTGTTCAGGGTTTCAATGTTTTCCGTGGCCATCATCTGGTACATCATCTCGTTGCCGGACCGGCGGGCAAAATCACCCGTGCATTTTTCCTCGGTGCCCAGAATGGCAAAATCCACCCCGGCAGCTTTGAGGATTTTCACCAGGGCCTTGGACACCTTCTGGGTTCTGTCATCAAAAGAGCCGGCACATCCCACCCACAGCAGGTACTCGGCATCCGGATGGTCAGCCATGAGCCTTACATCCAGGCCCTCGGCCCAGTCAGCCCGCTTGTCATACCCGATACCCCAGGGGTTGCCGTTCCGTTCCAGGCCCTTGAAGGCGGTGTTGAGTTCTTCGGGATATTCCCCCTGCATCAGGGTCTGGCCCTGGCGCATGGCAATGATCCTTGGCACATGCTCGATGGTCACGGG